>CAJJPW010000448.1 GCA_905193725.1 uncultured Eubacteriales bacterium | reverse complement strand
TGCCCGCCCGAAAATGGAGTAGTCCATTCACTAAAAAACTGGGAATGAGAAGCAAAAAGAAATAGGGCTGAAAAATTCCCGCCACGGCAAATACAATGGGTAATAGCGCCAGTATGACGTACAGGGCAGGGAAGGCCAGCCGCTTTTCACTGGGGTGATATAGAAAATCCACACTGTGGTGAAAGGGGTTTTTGGATAGTTTTTGCAGAGCTAGCATCGCCTTGCCTCTCAGAGAGGAGTCTTGGGTGAACAGCGCCATCCATTTTTCCAGCTCCTCCAGCTGTTGGTCGCCGCAAGTGGTGTGGTGCAGCTGGGCATATAGCACCTCTTCGCCTGGGCTGGTCAGAGTGTGATTGAGGGCCATAAACACGCTGTCCATATCCAGATCCTCCCAAGTGGTCTGGTCCACGCCGCTCTGCTCGTCCTGATCTGGATACGCCATCTCATAGTACTTGGCGATCTGCTCCAAAATCTCCGGAGGGCAAGAGGTATCTTCCTTTGGGCAGCCAAAAGACTCGATCAGAAGGGCCAGCTTTTGAGCCTGCCTTTTTTTGTACCAGTAGATCGCCCCGATGATCAATGCAATGAGCAGTAGAGGGAGCAGATAGAGTAGTTCCATAAGAGAGATATCCTTTCTTCAGTCAGACGTAAAATGACTGGTTTGACATCAAACCAGCGTGTAGCGCAGATCCTCTTGATTTTGATAAAAGCCCATTTATAGTCTTGATGATCTTCTACCAGGCATAACGCTATCTTTTATCATATCATATGAGGAGAAATTATCATACCCCCCCAGCATCATGCTGCCAGCATAGTGCTGGACCCACGTACGCGAATCTATTTCCTTCTTCCCTCCAGTGAACTACCCACGGTAGCCAGCATTGTGCTGGACCCACGTACGCGAATAGGCATCACTGTTCCCGTAATTCTCTCCCCCCGGTAGCCAGCATAGTGTTGGACCCCATGCCACCTATGAAATAAGAGGTCAGCAAAACTTCTTCTCCCTCGG
>CAJJPW010000447.1 GCA_905193725.1 uncultured Eubacteriales bacterium | reverse complement strand
CTTCTGCAGGCCTTTTTGCTCTATCACCTTTTTGTTCTCCACCAGCACACGGTGAGCGGGCCCGTGTCTCATCTTGGTTCTTCACCCACTCAGATAAAATACCTCCCCTATTTCCCCATCCCATTTTAGTTTCTCCATCAGCACAAAGGCAAGTTGGTATAGCTGGTAATCCAGCATGGTTTCCAATATTTTTACGATTTCCTCCAAACCGATAGTTGGAATTTCCCTCCAACGACATTGCATGCCAAGCCGCTTCATCTGCCATCATCCAGCTGAGCATGTTCAAAGGCTCCAATCTGGGTGCATTTGCATCTTTTCTCCATCTTTAGGAGGGCCTTCTAAATTGCAATCAATAGCCATAATGTCTTCCCTTTTGACAATTCTATATATTTTACTTTCATTATACCGAAATAATTGCATAATATGAGTCCTATCTAGTCTAGCCTGAATAGTCCAGACTAGATAAAACACATATTGCTCCACTATCTTGTTATCATTAAGATAAATCGATATTTTAAAATGTTTATTTAATAGGAGGATAAAATAAATGACAATTTTAGAGTTAAAAAAATGTTAAACGAATTTAGAGTTCCTGAAGATCTATATTCAATAAGGGTAGGTGGCTTACCTAATGAAAAATTATGTATTGTTAAGGAAGATAAGTGGCAGATTTATTATAGCGAGAGAGGAAGAAAAACTGGATTAAAAGAATTTAAATCCGAATCTGAAGCTTGTGAATATTTTTTAGAAAAGATGAAACGCTATGCAAAAGCTTAAAAAAGATAATATTTTATGGGGATTCTAAAGTGTAAAAACTATAGAAATAATTGTAGAAGAATTTGAAATTGGAGAAACTGGGGAAAAGTTAAAGGAATTACTATCATTATCCTTTCCAAATAAAAATATCGCCCCTCAAAAAAGCAAGTTGCGATACTTTACCTTTCCATTTCTTTTGATCTCTGGAAGCTGATTTTGACTTTCACTAAAATATTCGCTCAGGTTTTACCTGCTGGCTGCGCTTGTCCCCAGCACGCATCTCTCCTCCCTATTTTCTCTGCTGTCCGCCGC
>CAJJPW010000446.1 GCA_905193725.1 uncultured Eubacteriales bacterium | reverse complement strand
GGAAGATTGCTGGTAGGAGCAGCAGTAGGTACGGCACAAGATACGATGGAACGGGTAGAGGCACTCTACAACGCCAAGGTGGATGTGATCGGCCTGGACACCGCCCATGGACACTCCTACTTAGTGCTCAAAATGGTGGAAAAGATCAAGAATCAATATCCAGACTTACAGCTCATTGCAGGCAATGTGGCTACCCCAGAGGCAGTGAGAGATCTGATCTTGGCGGGAGCGGACTGTGTGAAAGTAGGCATTGGCCCCGGCTCTATTTGTACGACCAGAGTGATTGCAGGTATTGGGGTTCCCCAATTTACCGCAGTGCTGGAATGTGCAGAAGAGGCGGAAAAACACGGTATTGGCATCATAGCGGATGGAGGAATCAAGTACTCTGGAGATATCACAAAGGCCTTAGCTGCTGGCGCAAGGGCGGCGATGATGGGCAGCATGTTTGCTGGCACGGAAGAGAGCCCGGGAGAATCCGAGATCTACCAGGGAAGAAGATTTAAAGTGTATCGGGGCATGGGATCCCTAGGCGCTATGAAAGAGGGCAGCAAAGACCGTTACTTCCAGGAAAATGCCCAAAAGCTAGTACCTGAAGGGGTAGAGGGCAGAGTTCCCTACAAAGGGCCTCTCTCCGACACGATCTTCCAGATGATTGGCGGTATTAAATCCGGCATGGGATATGCTGGGGCGGCAAATTTGAAAGAATTGCGGGAAAAGGCACAGTTTGTGCGCATCACCAATGCAGCACTTCTGGAGAGCCATCCTCACGATATCAGCATCACCAAGGAAGCGCCTAACTATTCGAAATAACCCAATTGTAAAATCAAAACCTGTTGCCCGATCCTCCTGCATAATAAGGATGATAAGGGAAGAAGGGAAACCAAACATAAGGAAAGAGAAACGAGCAAACGGATTTTTTCCGTTTGCTCGTTTTGATGTTTTATGCTGTCTATATCTGTTTTCCGGTATCTCGAAAAGTAAAAATACCGTCATAGTCACAATTGAGCGCGTCAGCTATCGCACGCAATTCTTTTTCTGATAGATTATCACGGGCAAGTTTATTACTTAAATTATTCC
>CAJJPW010000445.1 GCA_905193725.1 uncultured Eubacteriales bacterium | reverse complement strand
TATGAACCTTTGCCTTCTGTCCGACCTTTGCCGATGCTGGCCAGCTCTTTGGCGATAAACGCCGCATTGGTATTGACGATATCCCCTAATAGTATTTCCGTTCCCACACATAATATTTCCGCTTTCATGGTTCACACCTTATGTCCTTTCTATATTGATACACCCATATTTTAACACCATTTGGGCAAAAGGTACACGGTTTTCTCCTCTCTTTGCCCATAAAAATCCCTTTTCCCTCTCTGCTGGCGTTTTTATTTGCCACCGAGCCTATCATTTGATACAATATGTTTTGTGCTGTTCCAAGGCACGCACTTCCCTATGGGAGATCCATGAGAGCGCAGGGGAGTTTGTAACAGCTCCACTGCCAATTTACATTGCAATAATGGGGGATATGGAATGATACAGAAATGGAAAGGGGAAATCGCCCTGCTCTTTGCAGCGTTTGTCTGGGGGCTGGGCTTTATCGGAGTGAAAATGGCGCTGGACTTTGGCATGAAGCCAGGGTTTATTGTGTGCGTGCGCTTTGCCATCGCCGCCCTTTTGCTCTTCGCCGTCTTTCACAAGAGCATCTTCCATCTCACCCGCAGCCAGCTGTGGAAGGGAGGCCTGGCCGGCCTTTTGCTGTGCCTGGGATACGTGTTGCAAACCGTCGCCCAAAATTACACCACCCCTTCTAGCAATGCGTTTATCACTTCCTCCAACGTGATTATGGTGCCCTTTCTCTCCATCCTGTTCACTGGCCAGCGTCCGCCGGCAAAGTCGTTTTTGTGTGCCCTCCTATGCTTTTTGGGGATGGTCGTCCTCTCCTACCAGGGCGCTCAGTTCTCCTTTAACACAGGGGATGTGCTCACCCTATGCTGTGCTCTGTGCTTTGCCGCTCACATCGCCTATCTGGCCCATGTCTCCCCTCAGGAGGACGCCAAAAACCTGACGTTTGTGCAGATGCTGGCAGCGGGCGTCTTTTCCCTCCTGTACCTCCTGCTGTTTGAAGAAGTCTCCTACACGCCCCAGCAGCTGGCGGCGGGCATTTGGCCCATCCTATTCCTGGGCATCTTCCCCACCTGCGCCGGATTCTTTTTGCAGACCTACGGCCAAAAACATCTGGATTCCTCCTCTAAGGCGGCGATTATTCTGTCTTT
>CAJJPW010000444.1 GCA_905193725.1 uncultured Eubacteriales bacterium | reverse complement strand
CGCCGCCGTCCCTTCCCGGACCATCACCCACATGCCATTTCGCAGCTTTTCTAATGCCTCCCTCTCGGTGGTGCACTCGTGATCAGAGGTAACTCCTGCTGAAATATAGGCGTTCAACTCCCCGCCGGTTAAAGAAGGAGCGTGCCCATCCACTCTCTTATAATAGGCGAGGGTGGAGGAGATCTTGTCCATCAATTCTTTCTCCTCACGCAGCACACCTCTAGCATCCATGACCTCTCCCAGCCCCAACACTCTGTTCTCCCGCAAGTATGGCACCAGTTCGTGGTGGGTGAGCTTTGCGCCATTTTCATCCTCCGGCGTGGCAGGCACACAGGAGGGCAACATGAGATACACATCCAGCGGAAGCCCCTGTGTGCTTTGGAGCATATAGTCAATCCCATCCGTCCCCAAGACATTGGCAATCTCGTGAGGATCTGCCACCACAGCAGTGGTCCCATGGCATAACACTGCTTGCGCAAATTCGTAAGGGGAAATCATGGAGGACTCCAGGTGAATGTGTCCATCGATAAACGAGGGGACGATTACCTTTCCCTCAAGGTCAATCTCCCTCTTACCAGAGTAGTTTCCCGCCCCTACAAAGTATCCCTCGTGTACGGCAATATCCCCCTCTAGCACCTCATTGGTAAATACATTGACGTATTTGCCGTTTTTCAGTACTAAATCTGCCTTTTCTTTGCCCAACGCCACTGAAATCCTATGTTCCAAATCTCTCGCCTCCCCTAGCACACTCAAGATATTATTTCTATTGTACCCATCAGGGCGCCATTTGGCAAACTTTTTTATTTTCACCTGGCATAAATATTTTTTTAACTAAAAAAGCAGCTCCTGCTGACACAGAAGCTACTTTTCATTTTACCCTATCTACGAAAGTTCCAATTTACCCGTGTAGAGCTGGTAGTACATTCCCTTTTGTTTGATCAGGTCTTCATGGTCTCCGCGCTCGATAATTCTGCCATGGTCCAACACGATAATCGCGTCGCTGTTGCGAATGGTAGAGAGCCTGTGGGCGATGACAAACACCGTTCTGCCCTTCATCAGATTATCCATACCCTCCTGTACAATCTTCTCAGTACGGGTGTCGATGCTGGAAGTGGCCTCATCTAGAATGAGTACCGGCGGATCGGCAATGG
>CAJJPW010000443.1 GCA_905193725.1 uncultured Eubacteriales bacterium | reverse complement strand
GAAAAGTGAATCAATGAAAGTGAATGCAGCGTCACGCCAGAAGACATAAAGACAAGAAGAACCACATCTCCCAAGGACGATGAAGCATGAGGCAGCAGAAAAGTGAATCAATGAAAGTGGATGCAGCGTCACGCTGCCTGGCGACGTAGTCGCCTGAGAGGGGGATATAGAAGCGCACCTCCCAAGGACGATAAAACATATAGAAGCAGGGAGTAGATAAATGGCATAGGGTCCAGCGTCACGCTGGGGGGCCGGATCAAATCAATTCCCTAAGCGCCACCGGCTGATTTTGGCTGTTCTTCACATACTGGGCGATCTTTCCCAAACTCTGCTTCATGTTCTCGTCTAAATTGTACAGCACAATAGAGCCAGGGTAGATAAACTCCTCCAGCGCCGCATCCTCGTCCTGCTCCAGCAGCGTGTTGAGACAGACGCTCCACTTCACCGATTTGCCCCCCATCTCAATCTCGGTCTGCTGCCCAATTTGACAGGTCTCCCCCGCCTCTTGGTGAGAATAGACCGTCATTTGGATAAAATCCATCTTCTCAAAAGCCGCCTTTTCCCCCTGATATTTGTCGCAAAATACCAAAGTACAAGGCAGCTGGTTTTCCTCCAGCCAAGCCGCCAGCTCTTGCACTTGCTCCTCCGAGGCATGACAGCCCACGCCAATCTCCAAGGCAATGTGATTCACCCCAGTATAGCTCTTATACACCGGCACGCTAAACATCTCATTGACCAGCAGATGGGCCTTGCCGTTCAGGGCAAAAAAGCAGACACAGCCCAGGATCAGCAGAATCACCCCATTGAGTAATACATTTTTCCAGGATATTCTACGGCCATTGTGACTGTGGTCTCTCATCTTCCTCAACTCCAACGCTCCATTTGGTCTCACTATCATATTTATGGCAAGAAGAGCCAATTCATGCGCTATTGCGCCACATCCTCCCCCCTATTTTTCCCCATCAAATGCCACTAAAAAAGTTGGAAATTTCGGATTAAAATGAGCCTTACAAAGTATGGCAAAATAGATCACTAGAAAACTGTGTCCTACACCCAGCGTGTCGCTGCCAGCATAGTGCTGGACCCCATGCCATTGATCCACTTTCTGCTCCCCTCCATGTCTATCCCTTGGGAGGCAGCATAGTGCTGCACCCACCTCCATTGAT
>CAJJPW010000442.1 GCA_905193725.1 uncultured Eubacteriales bacterium | reverse complement strand
ACCTTATCACCTCCCTTTCCTCTTATAAGACTCGCTCAGGGCCATAATCTTACAAACTTTTTTGTGAAAATAAAATGGCCACAGGGAACATATATCTCCCGCAGCCTATGAACCTGTCAAAATTCTTTTGTTTTCTAAAACACAGGATCCCGCCCTTTCATGAACCTCATTTTCGGAAGCGCTTTTTGGTATTGCAGTAAATGAGTGCAAATATCACCAGCGCCGCCACCATAAAACCGTACAGCGCTGGGAGCCACCCGATGTGAAATATCCCGCCCACAGCGACAAGGGGAAGAAAAACGCCGATGGGGAGTAAGATTTTCCCCAAAAACCGGCACAGCGCCTTTGTATCGTACTTCTCCTTTTCTGCGGCAGGCAATGTGTTGTATCCGGCGATGAGAAAAGATCCTCTGCCCAGGATGAGCGCAATGGAAATGGCCAGAATGACGCATCCTAAGAGGATAGTAATGATAAGCCCTACCATATCATTATCGCTCATACAATTTCCCCTGCTCTGTTGGACACAGGCTCTTAAAATACTTGCTCGGGAGGAACGACATACTGGTCAAACGCCCTTTGCAAATTGGAAAGGGCCTGCTCCCCACCAGAAGTGTAAAAGACTGTACTGCCCTGCCCTTCTTGGGTATTGCACAAGTCCTTTGCCTGTAGCACCCGCTTTAGCTGGCGCACGGTGCCATACATTCCATCGAATATCCTCACAGGGTTTCCAGTAATTTGGCGCACCACCTGCTCAATAGTGGGGACGATGAACGAATAGTGGGTACAGCCGATGACCACACCGCTGATGAGGGCGTGTTCTAAAAATGCCAATTTTTCCACCAGATATTCATAAATTTTGGGGTCGAGAAAATCCCCTTGCTCAATGAGACCCGCCAGTCTATCACACCCTACGTTAACCACGCTCTCTGTGGCGCCCAGGCGCGTGAGCAAAGAAAGGTACCGCTGCTGGGAGACGGTAGCTGGAGTGGCTAGGACCAACACTTTGCTCCCCTCCGGCCGGTGTTCCATGGCAGGCTTTACCGCCGGTTCGATGCTGATCACTGGCAGCTGGTATTTCTCACGCATGATTTTGACCGCTGCGCTGGTGGCGGTATTGCAGGCCATCACCACCGCCTTGACTCCTTTTTGGTATAAAAACTCGCCGCACTG
>CAJJPW010000441.1 GCA_905193725.1 uncultured Eubacteriales bacterium | reverse complement strand
TTTTTGATTGCGCCACCATATCCAGCCATGGAATGGCCTTTGAAATGGGAGAGAATCAAATACGAATCGTAGTCGGAAAAGGCCGCCCCTACATAGTTTTCGCTCAGACGCGTGCCTCCTTCTACTGGTAGCGTCATTGAGCCGTTTTCATCCAGTATTTGAAAGTCGGCAATGGCGGTAAAACCATGGTCTTCAGCAACTTGGTAGTGCATGGCTGTTTCGGCACGGGAGCCACCGTAGGCAGTGTTGCACTCCACAATAGTGCCATCGACCGACTGAACCAAATCCTCTATCAGCTCGGGGCGCAGGTAATTGCTGGCTGGAGGCTCTCCAGTGGAGAGCTTTACTGCTACATTGCCGGTGGGCGTCCAATCCAACGCCTGATAGACGGCCATTAAGCCCGCGGGACTGATATCCGTGGTCATATATACCACAGAGGCGCCGGTATTGGGTTGAGATTGGGCAGGAGAAATAGAAGGTGTCGCCGCGGCTGAGGGAGAGGGCGTCTCCTGACTGTTGGCAACTGGTGCGCCGCTATCCTCAGGGGAGGGGGCTTCCTGTGAACTGCTGCAGGAAGATAGGGAAAAGAGCATTGCGATGCCCATCAAAAGGGAAAACCATTTTTTCATTGAGATCCTCCAAAATAACTGTCGATTTTACGCATTCTCTCTATCTGGCTCACATGGAATGGGCAGCGAGTATCGCAGCGCCCACACTGAATACAATCAGAGGCCTCTGATGGAGGTTGGCGTAGTGGTTTTTGGCCAATATATTCCTGGCCAGAGAGAGGTCGTAGTATTTGTTGATGAGTCCCACGTCCAAACCCACTGGGCAGGGCTGGCAGTGGTTGCAATAGACGCAGGTACCGGCGTGTTCCTTGGGGGTAAAACTGTAATCCCGTTGGGCTGATGGCACCGTCAAAAAACCCAACACCCGCTGGAGATCCTCCCTGCCTCGCACACCAGGCAGCACAGTCAATACCCCCTGGGCGGTCTAGGGTGTACTGGATGCACTGGTATTCAGTGAGCGCGTGACCAGAGAGGTTCACCGGCAGCGCCCAGAGAGCTCGATGATGCTGATTTGTTCTTCCCCATGGGGGAGTTTACGGTACTCCATAAAACACATTCCCTTCTTCTTAGCAGGCTCTCAGCTTTTGTACAAAGTCTGCCATAGCCTTGGAAATATTGATCTGCTGAGGACACACCGCTTCACATCTGCGGCAG
>CAJJPW010000440.1 GCA_905193725.1 uncultured Eubacteriales bacterium | reverse complement strand
GGGCAATGAGGTAGGAGTACGATACGATGACTCTGTTTATTCTGTCAAGGTAGAAGTAGCAGATGACAGACTGGGAAAATTGGAAGCAAATGTGGAATATGAAAATGGAGAAGCGCCCACATTCCACAATGTCTACCAAGCGCCTGAAGGTACTAACAATAGCGATACAAATGGGCCTCAGACAGGGGATAACAGTCAATTGCATCTATGGCTGATTGTCTCAGGGTTATCGATAGCGGGTATAGCCATTCTTTTAGTGACGCAAAAGCTCTTCGGGCCAGTAAAGCGGCAGAGGGTTCACAAATGGAAGTTTGACAGGGAACAATTCTGACGTTTTTATGATATGAGTATGGATGAAACTCTATGTAAATGGAATTACCCATTTGCATAGAGTTCTCCTTTTTCTCTAGAAGTGAAAACATAAAATATGTGAGAAAATAATGAGAAAGGAGAAAAAAGTTTGCAGTTGAAGAAAAAACTGGTACACTAAAAGAAAATAACAGCTGCAAACTCATTGCAGCAGAATTAGGAGTAGCTTAATGATTGGAACAGTGTATTTAAATCCGACAATTGATAGAACGATTTACTTAGATCGGCTTTGTGTGGGAGGGACCAATCGGCCCAACAAAGTGGTGGTAGACGGGGCAGGAAAAGCAGTAAATGTGGCCATAGTGCTCAGCGCACTGGGGGCTGAACAGGTGAAGTGTCTAGGATATGTGTGCAACCAAGACAGTCAGATCCTGCTGGACCGTCTGGCAGGGGGAGGGATCTCCCATGACTTTTTGGTGAGAAAGGGAGCTTCCCGCACTAACACCAAGATCTTCGACGGGCAAAGGGGGGAGATCACCGAGATCAATGAGAGTGGACAGCAGGTAGATCAGCAGCTCATCCAGCAGGCCATCCAGCTGGTGGAAAAGTACGCTAGTCAGTGTGAGTATCTGGTGTTTGCAGGCAGTTTACCGCCGGGAGCACCTAAGAGCCTCTACCGGGATATGATCCAGATAGCCAGCCAGCAGGGAGCTCGGTGCATTTTAGACGCAGAGGGAGAGGCTTTGGAGTTGGGCCTTGCGGCCAAACCCTATCTGATCAAACCCAATATCGACGAGCTCAACATGCTGCTGGGCACTGAGGTGAAGGAGATCCCGGAGATTTTGCAGGCCTGCCGCCAGATCATCCAAGGGGGTGTATCGGTAGTGGCGGTCTCCATGGGCGGCAAAGGGGCGCTCATTTGTGATGGACA
>CAJJPW010000439.1 GCA_905193725.1 uncultured Eubacteriales bacterium | reverse complement strand
ATGTAATTCTTTTGTTGTTAGGGACAATAGGATTTACACGCCTTGAAATTCTCTATAGATTATCAGATTTTCTCTTACTCTACAGTAGGTTAGGGTTCCACTGTCGTCTAGAGAGACAGATGCTCTTTTACGTCCAATATACACCATACATCTCCGTCCCAATCACAGATCGTGGGTATTTTTGTCTCCACAAAAAAAGACCGGTCCCTTTCCAAACCGGCCTTCTCTGCTTCCTTATAACGCCGCCTGCTGTACGGCCTTTTTGGCGTCCTCCATGATCTGCTTCACGTCCATCCCTTGAATATCCAGTTTTTCCGCCGAAAAACACAGTGTCTCTGGAATGCCGTAAAAACAATCGTCCAGCGCTTTCACAAAATCGTACCCCAAGTTGTACTTCCCGATCTCGCCCCCTGAGGTGGTCACATAGATCAACCGCTTCGCCCTGCATAGACCTACTGGAGTCCCTTCTGGAGTGTAGGCAAAGGTGATACCTGTTACAGTCACCGCCTCAAAGTAGATGCGCACTGTGGAGGGAAAAGCCAAGTCCCAGTAAGGCGCCGCCACCACGATCTCATCCGCCTGGGCAAATTGCTTGGCATAGCGGAACATGGGGTGGGAAAAATCCCCCTTTTCTACGCACTCATCCCGCAGCTGCAATGACTGCCTGTTCAGCGGCAAAATGTTTTCCTGCTCTAAATTCACTTCTAGCACCTGCCCGCCCAGTTTGTTCAGCACCTCTTGTGCCAGCTGCCGTGTTCTGGAGTCGGGGCGCACGCAGGCGTTTATAAATAGTACCCTGGGGGCACCATTCTCTTCCGTCTCTGGTTTCCATACTCGATCCATCTTCTCTGTCCTTTCTCGTTTTCCTGCCAATTATCCATCAGCCAAATGGCCTTTCCCTCCATGATAGCGAATTTTACCCAAATGATCAATACCATTTCTTCTACCGATGGCCATGGGAATAAATCTGAGCGATGATAAACTTCATTTTAGCATGTTCTACCGTCCTTTTTCACCGCCATACTTTTTTCCATCACGATTGCTCGGTAGCCGGGCTTTTCCGCTTCCAGCCGCCGTTTTGGATCAGGTCGATCAAGAAGGAGGATAAAAACACGGTGATCACAGAAAAGGCGATTTTGTTTAGGGGAATGTAGGTCAGCGATAGCCCCAGCACCACTAAGTCGGTAAACAGGTACGCCCGGGATATTCGCCAGTGAGTTATGTGAGAGATGGTCAGCGCCAG
>CAJJPW010000438.1 GCA_905193725.1 uncultured Eubacteriales bacterium | reverse complement strand
TAGTATTCATATAAGATCTGGTCAATTCTTCCAAAATTGATGAACTGGAAGTTTTCTATCAGAGAGGCAAGATATCCAAACCAGAACAGCTGGCACGCCTCTGCAAAATTTTTCGCTGGTTTGCTGCTTATATTCTGACATACGCCAGCGACTTTTTCAAGTTCCACTTTGCGCCTGGCATCTCTACAATTTCCAGCTTTTTCCCTGGCAAAATCAGCATACCGGCTCACTAGATGGGAAAGGCCTGTATAGGCGATAATCACCGACTGGTAAAAGCCAATGCTCTGCTCGTTTTGCTCTTCTTTTAGCCTTTCTTTTGCCTCCTGCACAATTCCCCCAATCCCCTTTTTCAGCAATATGCCAAAATCCGGTGCATAGTGGGCCTGGGAGACCGCCTCCTGGTCCATGCCAAAATACGCCCGATCCTCATCGCTCACATAATGGGGCAGGGCCTTGTAGTCAAAAAGAGATTTGTCATCACTGTCCTCACCTGGATATCCATAAACTGTCCGTGTGCCTACGATTAATTCCTCTTCCCCAATGTAAAGAGGCATCTTTTCCATGATCATGGCTATCGCCTCGGCCTTGCGCTCCGGTAGGCTTAGTGGGAGGCCTGAAACATCCCAATCTGGCATGGCAATGCGCGCCTGTTTGTGCTTGCTTTCCAACATATTTTCCCTAAGTATTTGCGTTTTTGTCATCATTTTTTTAACCCCACTTTCTGCTCAAAGTACTTCCAGCCCCTTTTCCCGGAATATCTGGCGGAACCCCTCCATCTCTTCCCGGCTGGGCGCCTCAAAGATTTCCGGAGATGGATAACCAATCTGCTGATACTTACTCATCCCTATCTTGTGATAGGGAAATAACTCTACCTGCCCAATCTCCAGCTTTTTCAGCTCCTGGGCGATAGATTCCAGCTGTCCATCATTTACACTTTTGATCACTGGAATGCGGATCCGTATATCCACCTCTGCCTGCCTCAGGCATTTTAGGTTGCTCCGAATCTGCTCGTTACTCCACCCTGTATATTCCTGATGCTTTCTACTGTCAAAAAGCTTAAAATCATATAAAAATAAATTCACAAGCCCCAATATCTTTTGAAAGTTCTCCCATGGCGCCATTCCAGACGTCTCTATCGCCGTATGAATCCTTTTTGTCTGCAACAGAGATAGTACCTCCCGTAAAAAATCCGCTTGCAACAACGGCTCTCCTCCGGAAAAGGTGACCCCGCCTTTTTCTCCAAAAA
>CAJJPW010000437.1 GCA_905193725.1 uncultured Eubacteriales bacterium | reverse complement strand
CTGCCACAGTAATAGGCGGAACGAGCATCTCTGGTGGCGTGGGTAGAATCGTGGGGACGCTCATTGGCGCCATGATTATCGGCGTTATCAGCAACGGCATGAACCTTTTAAACATCGAGGCGTATTGGCAGTATGTAATCAGAGGCGGAATTATTCTAATCGCTATGATACTGGATTATCGGTCCCACTCATGACGGGAAAAGGAAAGCGACATGTCCCTAGATGAAACGACAATATCAAGGGGGAAATAAGGAGGCATACAATGGAAAACAGCAATGTTGTTTTAGAAATGCGGAATATTAGCAAGTCTTTTCCTGGTGTGAAAGCGCTAGATGGCATCAATTTTGTGCTGGAGAAGGGAAGTGTACACGCCCTGCTAGGAGAAAATGGAGCGGGAAAATCCACACTTATGAAAATCCTCTCTGGCATTTACACACCGGATGCAGGCGAAATCTATCTGGAAGGCAAGCTTCAAAAGATAAATGATATCAAACACGGGCAGAATTTGGGGATTAGCATTGTGCACCAAGAACTCAATTTGTGTCAGAATTTGACGGTCTCTGCCAATCTATTTATCGGCAGAGAATCTTCAGGGCCGCTTGGGTATATCAAGGAAAAAGAGATGTACCAAAAGACCAAAGAGGCACTGAATACACTGGAGATTTACGATATCGATCCAGGTCAATTGGTAGGAGAGCTCTCGGTAGCGCAGCAGCAAATGGTGGAAATTGCCAAAGCAGTCTCCATGAATGCAAAAATTTTGATTTTAGACGAACCCACCTCTTCTCTGACGGAAAAAGAGGTGAAAATCCTATTTAAAGTCATAAATAAGCTGAAAGAATCAGGAGTTGCCATCACATATATCTCTCACAAACTAGAGGAAATCTTTGAGATTTGCGATGAGATCACGGTGATTCGAGATGGGCAGTACATTGGAAATTTGAATACAAAGACGGCTACTACAGATGAACTCATAAAGATGATGGTAGGGCGGCCTCTTTCGAATATGTATCCACCGAAAAAATCCAGGGAGCTGGGAGAAGAGATCTTAAGAGTAGAGCATTTAGCCTGGGGAAATATGGTCAAGGATGTGAGCTTTTCCCTGAGAAAAGGGGAAATCCTGGGCATTTCAGGGCTTGTAGGAGCCGGCCGGACTGAAGTAGCTAAAATCATATTCGGACGCTACAAAAAGGATAAGGGAGATATCTACATCAATGGTGAAAAGGTGGAGATCACCTCGCCTAAGGTCGCCATT
>CAJJPW010000436.1 GCA_905193725.1 uncultured Eubacteriales bacterium | reverse complement strand
AAAACGGCGCATATATTATGCGCCGAAAAAATAGGAGAAAATTTATTAAAAAGGTTATTACCTTTTTACACATCTTTTATTCTACTATCTAATATACTCCTCTAGTGTATGAATGTCAAGCATTTCATATTTTTTTAGAAAATCGTATAATTTTTTGGCGATTTTTTTCGTTCCGCCTACAGAGTCACTTTCGATATTCAAAGGGATAAGTGGCTCGTGAAGGGAGAGCCGCAGCAGAAACCAGCCATCACCGTCTTCTTTGTCAAAGCTCACGCGGATTCCCTCATAGTTGTTGGGAACGATGTGGAAGGTGCTATCTTGCCCTGCAAAAGCGGTGAGATCGTCGATGATCTGCTGACCATAAGCCTTGAAATCCTCACAGCCAATATTCATGCGAAACGCCACTGCCTCAGCTGGCTCTTTAAGGTCGGCCGTCAGAGAGGCGATGTCCTTGCCTTCTTTTTTGAGCTTAGCCATTTTAATGATGATTTTGGTGATTAAATACGCACCGTCGTCCAAAAAATAATTCTCTTTCAGAGCACCATGACCAGATGTCTCGATCGCCAGCTGGCTATCCTGCCCTTCCTTATTCAAACGGATAGACTCGTTGATGACATTTTTGTATCCCCGTTTAAAGCGGTGGTGAATGCCACCTTTGGACTCGATAAATTCCTTAAGGCCGCTGGAAGTTACAGAGTCTGTAACAATTGTGGTATGTGGGAATTCCTCCAGTAAAATGGCGGAAATGAGCGCGATAAGGCGGTTTTTGTTGATTTCTTTTCCGTCGCTTGAGACAGCACCCGCTCGGTCTACGTCGGTATCGAAGATGATGCCCAAATCGGCCTTATTTTTCAGTGTGGCATCGATAATGGCCTGCATAGCAGTCTCATCCTCTGGATTGGGTACATGATTGGGGAACTTGCCATCTGGTTCTAAAAATTGACTGCCATTAATATCGGCGCCTAAGCTCTTTAAAATAGTGGCATAAAAACCCCCTGCACCGTTGCCGGCATCTACCACGATTTTAAATCCTTTGAGAGGGCGTTTATAATCTGCAGCATTTACATCTTTGCGAATTTTATCTGCCAAAATATCCCCATATACCGTGATGAAATCCACCCGTTTATAAGTTCCTTTAGGAGCGCAGGGCGCTTCGAATTTTTCGGCGAATTCAATAATCTGAGCGATATCTGTCTTCTCTAGCCCGCCTTCTTTGGTGAAGAACTTAAGTCCATTCCGATTGTAGGGAAGATGGC
>CAJJPW010000435.1 GCA_905193725.1 uncultured Eubacteriales bacterium | reverse complement strand
CAGATTGTAGTGGGTCATACAGCCGGGAAACCAGCAGCAGGAACAGGAAGAAAGTGATGACGCTCAGTGTCCCCTGTATCAGCAGCATCGCCCCTACCAGCGCCACAGTGGCAATGCCCAGCTTGAGCACCATTTGAGCGGATACCACAAATACAGCCGTGCCCAGCTCTGTGATAATCGCCCGCTTTTCCACTGCCTTAATTTTTTGATCCAATCCCTTTAAGTAACTTTTTTCCGCATTGTTAGACTTTAAATCCCGTATGGTCTCCAGACATTCCTGTATGCCGTCGGCACAGGCCATTTTAGCATCCATCTGTTTTTGGTTGAGCTTATCCTGCACTTTTGTCGAGAGGATTACAATGGCAAAGGAGACGGGCAGTACCCAAATGGCTGCCAGCGCCATGCGCCAGTCAAAGAATAGTAGACCAATAGAAACCAATATGGTAGATACAATGGAGCCAAACAGCTCGGGAATGAAGTGAGAAAAGGATTGCTCCAAAAAAGTGCAGTCCGCCATAATGGTGCTGGTCAGGTCAGAAAGATCCTTTTTCCCAAAAAAGGATAGAGGCAGCTTTCTCAACTTCTCTGCCAACGTGATGCGGCGCACACCACTCTCCACATAAGTTGCTAAATAAGTGGCATTGTACTGAAACCAAGTAGTGACTACCAGTAGGGCAATGCACACCACACATCCGCCGATATATAGTAGAATGTTCTCCCGGGGTATGTCGCCTTCCATCAGTTCGCTCACCAGCCAGTAGAGCAACCCCACCGGAAACATCAACGAGATGTTTTGGCACATACAAGCGATGCATCCCTTGATTAAATCCCTCGCACCTTGCGAAGATAGGGCAAATTTTCTCTGAATTTTCTCCATCATAGCGCTGCCTCCTTTCCCACTTTCCACTGCACAGAGGTCTCATAGTTCTCCCACATAGAGCGGTATAACCCTGGGGCCTCCTTGAGTTCTTGATGGGTGCCCTTTTGGACGATCTGCCCATCCTTCAGCACGTAAATGGCATCTGCATGGATCACAGTAGAGAGCCGGTGGGCAATCATCATAACCGTTTTGTTTTGGGTCAGCCGCTCAAAAGCGAGCTGTATCTGATGTTCATTTTCGGCATCTGCAAATGCTGTGGCTTCATCCAGTACAATAATAGGGGCGTCTTTTAAAATTGCCCTTGCAAGAGCAATTCTTTGATTTTCACCTCCTGAGAGATATGTGCCTCCTGTTCCAACGAGCGTATCAAGCCCATCCGGGAGGCGATCAA
>CAJJPW010000434.1 GCA_905193725.1 uncultured Eubacteriales bacterium | reverse complement strand
AGGCCGGAAGATACCAAAAAAGCGATCGAATACTATTTGAAGTTTGACAAATTGAAGCAAGTGGCGGACATCGCCAAAATTGAGCCGTATTTGCTGGAAGCCAATCACTTTGTGGTGGGCAAGACATTTGACTGCGACCTGGATTGGCGGCAGGTGAAGTTCAGCCAGGATGGAACGATGTACTACTGTACGCCGTTTTTTTCACAGCCCAAGCTCAAGGTGCGGGAATGCGCACGCATACAGAGCGTGGAGTTGCTGGACAGCGTAGCAGGAGACAGCGCTCTGACGGGCGCGGTGCTGTTCGGCGCGATGGGAGCAGTGGTGGGCAGCACACGTAAAAAATCCATCATCCTGATTCGGCTGTACACAGACGATGTGAACGAGCCCATTGTGGACCTTCACATCCTCATCACACCTCTCTCCAAAAACAAGCCGGAATATTTAAAATGCTTTGAAAGGGCCAATATGATCTATGGACACTTTCAGGAGATCGCCAGGAGAAACCAGAACAAGGGGAGCCAGATAAGCGCTGGAGGAGGAGACAACACTCTGGAGACGGTGGAGAAGATTCGCAAGTTCAAAGAACTGTATGACGAGGGCATTCTCACCAAAGAAGAATTTGAGGCCAAGAAAAAACAGATATTGGGCATTTAAAACAGAAAATCGCGAGGCCGCCGAAAGGTGGCCTTTTTATAGGAGAATATAAGAAATCGGAAAGCCGTCTGAGAAGGGTGGTTTTTAAATGGGAAAAAGCTGATGTAAAAGAGATGATAAGGGATAATACACCTAATATGATGTAAAAAGAGGAGGCATAAATGAGGCATAAGGTGGCTGAGAGCGGGACAACATATTTAGAAGAGGATAACCGAATACAGATAAAATAATAATTACTGGAAAAAGGTTGTAATCAAGAGAGCAGCATGGTAAAATTTAGGAAAGAAAACAAAGGGTGGGGAACCCTAATCAGGAGGAAAGAAATGAAAAAAGTGATAGCATTGGTGTTGTGCGCGTTGATAGCTGTTGCACTGGTTGGATGTAGTGGTGGCAGTGATGATGGCGTGGTAGGGACTTGGAAACAGGTGTTATCTGAAGAAGAAAAGCAAGAGTTGATGGAACAAGGAGGAGACATCGGAGAAGAGTTAATCGCTATGCTGGAGGATGCCGTATTGGAGATAAAATCAGGCGGAACTTGGGAAGCAAAGTTTTCAAGTACCAATGAGGTTGCTAATCAAGGAGAGTATACGGTAGAGGGAAATACACTAACCATGGTGAGTGATGATGGA
>CAJJPW010000433.1 GCA_905193725.1 uncultured Eubacteriales bacterium | reverse complement strand
TTGATATAATAAATATACGGTGGGGAAAAATAATTTATGTTATGAGCAAAAGACGAGGAAAAGTCTTGCAATACCTCTAGTCTCTATTTAGGAGAAAATAAAAAGCCTTTGCTAAACTGAGCAAAAGCCTGAAAGAAAAAACATTAAAAAGCAATTTTGATATGTAGGTTATAGCAGGGGCACTCCACTTATGCCTTTTGCACGGTTTTGCGTCGGAAAAAATCCTGTAAGGTCTTAGAAATTGGTGTAACCGTGGGAAGTACTTTTTTGAGGGATTCTTCCGCCTCGTATTTTGCCTTGCTCTTGAGCACACTGATGGAGTACAACGTGAACATCGGCAGCTTGTTGGTGAATAGATGGATAATTGGATATAAAATAGCTGCACAATAGGCAAAAAACATGGGCAGTTTGTATAACTTTTTGGGCTTGCCATATATTTTTTGCAGATTCTGAATGATCTCGCTGAGAGACATGTAATTTCCGGCCACCACAATGCCTTCGCCCTTTTCACTCTTGGTCAGCGAACTGGAAATTGCCTTGGCAATATCCCGAACATCCACAAAATAATATCCACCATCAAAATAGAATTTGGTGCCCTCGCCTGTAGTATAGTAGGTGATAGCCTGGGAGATAAAGGACGCTGCATAATCGCTAGGGCCTATGATCCCTGAAGGATATAAAACCGTCGCGTTAAGACCCTCCTGAACACCCCGGAACACCTCTAACGTTGCCTGAATTTTAGAGGCAGCATAAGCACCCCGTTGGGTTTTAAGCTGGGTATCTAGCCGCATCACGAACTTCCCATTGACTTCCGCCAATGTGTGGATGGAACTGACGTAAACCAGCTTTTGCACATGGTGCTTTAGACAGGCATTTACTACATTGCTGGTACCGCCCACATTCACATCGAAAATTCGTTTCTTACCCTTGGAAGACAAACTAATAATACCCGCAAGATGGATCACCATTTGGCAGTCAGAAACTGCACGAGAAACTTCCTCTACATGGGTAATATCCCCATACACTACTTCGCTGTATAGATCTTTTATTTGAGAGATATTTTCTCCAGGTTGGACAAAAATTCGAATATCCTGATAACCATCTTCTTTGAGTTGTTTTAATACGAAGCCGCCCAATAACCCTGTGGCCCCCGTAACTAAAATCATCAACGACACCTCCTAGATGAATAATAAAATAAATGATATCTTTTTTGGTGTGGAGGTATTGTCATGCCACACGGACGTCTTCTATTAATTTACTTATATTATATCCCTAGTTGGGAAA
>CAJJPW010000432.1 GCA_905193725.1 uncultured Eubacteriales bacterium | reverse complement strand
GAAATATAGGGAAGCAGAGAGTAAATCAATGGAAGTGGGTCCAGCGTCACGCTGGCTCCCAAGGACGTGAAATATAGGGAAGCAGAGAGTAAATCAATGGAAGTGGGTCCAGCGTCACGCTGGCTCCCAAGGACGTGAAATATAGGGAAGCAGAGAGTAAATCAATGGAAGTGGGTCCAGCGTCACGCTGGTTGACATCTTTGAGAGTTTTACGATATAATAAACTGAAACCGTATGAGTGGAAAATAACGCGCCTCCCAAGGGCGTAAAACATAGGGAAGCAGAAAGTAAATCAATGGAATTGGGTCCAGCACCATGCTGGTCATGCTGGAAAGAGCGATGAGAAGGAGAGTAGCGGCCGAAAAGATGCCGAAAAAGAGAATTGCCGCCCTGGGCTGAAAGCGGCAAGGAGGGCCTTGGCTGTGAAGAACACCTAGGAGCTTCCTGTGGGAAAGCGGGGCAACGCCCTGTGAGTAGCATGTGGACGCATCGCCGGCGTTATAGGCGAAAAGAGCGGAAAGCCAGATGCCCAAAGGGGAGCTGACTTTCAAACCAGGGTGGTACCGCGGGAATGAACCTCGTCCCTTATAGACAAGATAAGTGGGATGAGTTTTTTTATTTGGAGGGATGAAAGTGCTGACAAAAGCGCCAAAAGGAACGAGAGATGTGCTCATCACAGACGTGTATCGGTGGCAGTACATCGAAAACGAAATACGAAACTTATGCCGGGTGTTCGGCTACCAGGAGGAGCGGACGCCGATTTTTGAACATACCGAGCTGTTTTTGCGGGGCGTAGGGGACACCACAGACGTGGTGCAAAAGGAGATGTACACCTTTGAGGATAAAGGGGGCAGATCCATTACCTTGCGGCCGGAGGGCACGGCGGGAGCAGTCCGCAGCTTTATCGAGAGCGGCCTTGCCTCTGGGCCTCAGCCCACCAAGATGTACTACCTCTCCGCACCGGTGTTTCGGTACGAAAACCCACAGGCCGGCAGGCTGAGAGAACACCACCAGTTCGGCATCGAGGTGTTTGGTGCAAAGGATGCCTCTATCGACGCCGAGGTGATCCTAGTGGCTCTTACCCTGTTTTCCAAGCTGGGCATAGAGGATTTGCAGCTGAACATCAACAGCATCGGCTGCGACCAGTGCCGCCCTGTATACCATCAAAAACTCAAGGAGTACTTAAAGGCCAACTACGACGGGCTGTGCTCCACCTGCAAAGAGCGGTTTGAGAGAAACCCCTTGCGGATTTTAGACTGCAAAGAGGAAGGGTGCCGGCAGATC
>CAJJPW010000431.1 GCA_905193725.1 uncultured Eubacteriales bacterium | reverse complement strand
CACTAGCGGTAAGTACCACAGGAGGACAAGAAGGAATTACAAATCCAGGATTCCATGGATTATCCCAGGTGCTGTATGAATATGCATCTTCGGCAGCAAACAATGGATCTGGGTTTGAAGGATTAGCGGACAATACAGCATTTTGGAATATCACGGCAGGTCTAGTGATGTTCTTTGGACGGTATCTCTCCATCGTGATACAGCTTGCCATTGCAGGCTCACTGATGAAAAAGAGTTATGTCAACGAGTCCATTGGCACCCTGCGCACAGATACGTGGTCTTTCACAGTGATTTTAGTGTTGGTAGTGATTATATTTGCTGCACTGACGTTCTTCCCGGCATTGGCACTTGGGCCGATTGCTGAACATTTGACTCTCTGCAGTTAAGGAGGATCTTTGTAGATGAATAAAAAACACAAACAGAAAATGATTACTCCGGAGATTCTGCGTCAATCCATTTTAGGCGCTTTTGTAAAACTGAATCCCCGATATATGATGAAAAACCCGGTTATGTTCGTGGTGGAGGTAGGTTTTGTCCTCACATTACTGTTGGCGATTTTCCCCACTCTATTTGGGGATATTGGAGAAAGCCTGCGGACTTACAACATTATTGTATCAGTCATTTTGCTGATCACAGTATTGTTTGCGAACTTTGCAGAATCGGTAGCAGAAGGTAGAGGAAAAGCACAGGCAGCTAGCCTCAAAAAAACCCAAAAGGATACCCAAGCTAGACTCTTAAAAGAGGATGGCAGCGAAGTAACTGTCTTATCTAGCGAACTGAGAAAGGGCGATATCGTCAAAGTAGTGGCTGGTGAGATCATTCCTGGAGATGGCGAGGTAATTGAGGGGATAGCCTCGGTAGATGAATCGGCAATTACAGGAGAATCTGCCCCTGTGGTGAGAGAATCCGGTGGAGACTTCTGCTCGGTTACCGGCGGTACGACGCTGGTATCTGACTGGCTAAAAATTCGCATTACCTCTGACCCTGGCAATAGCTTTTTAGACAGAATGATCGCTCTAGTGGAAGGCGCTTCCCGGAAAAAGACTCCAAATGAAATCGCCTTAAATACACTGCTCGTTTCGCTGACGATTATCTTCCTCATCGTAATCGTAACTCTGTTCCCGATGGGCGGATATAGTAATGTACACCTTCAGATCCCTACTCTGGTGGCTCTGATGGTATGCCTAATCCCTACGACCATTGGCGGTTTGCTCTCCGCCATTGGCATTGCGGGCATGGACCGTGTTACACGGTTTAACGTAATTGCTATGTCTGGTAAAGCAGTAGAGGCTT
>CAJJPW010000430.1 GCA_905193725.1 uncultured Eubacteriales bacterium | reverse complement strand
GAGGTGAGGGAAATTGAGGCCCTGGAGGGGATCACCATCGTGGCCACCGGGCCGCTGTCCTCTGAGGGGATAGAGCCCTCCATCGGAAAAATCACCGGCAGAGATGCGCTGCACTTTTTTGACGCAGCAGCGCCCATTGTGGAGCGGAGCAGCATCGACGAAAGCAAGGCGTTTTTCGCCTCCCGCTATGATCGAGGGGGAGACGACTACCTAAACTGCCCCATGAACGAGCAGGAGTACCAGACGTTCTACCAGGCGCTGATTTCAGCTAAGACAGTGGTGCTCAAGGACTTTGAAAACCAGAGCGTGTTTGAAGGCTGTATGCCGGTGGAGGTCATGGCGCAAAGAGGGCCGATGACCCTGCTGTTTGGTCCGCTGAAACCCAAGGGGATCTTAGACCCGCGCACAGGCAAAGAGCCCTACGCCGTGGTGCAGCTGAGAAAGGAAGATGCGCAGGCCACCTTGTTTAACTTGGTGGGCTTTCAAACCCATCTCACCTTCCCCGAGCAGAGAAGGGTGTTCTCCCTGATACCCGGGCTGGAAAACGCCCAGTTTGTCCGGTATGGGGTGATGCACCGCAACACCTACTTAAACTCTCCCGGCCTACTGGATAGAACGTATCAAGTGAAAAAACAGCCCCACATCTACTTTGCAGGGCAGATGACAGGGGTGGAGGGATATGTGGAATCCGCCAGCAGCGGCCTTGTGGCAGGGATTTCCGCCTTTTGTCAGATAAAGGGCGTGGAACCCCCGGACTTTACCACCGCCACTGCCATCGGCGCCCTTGCCCACTACGTCAAAGAGGGACTAGCAGGGGACTTCCAGCCCATGAATGTGAATTTTGGCATCATGGATCCCTTGGAAAAACGAGTGAAAAATAAAGTGCAGAAAAACACCCAGATCGCCCAGCGGGCACTGACCAGGCTGGAGCAGATCATCTGCCAGCACTCTGAAATTTTTTAGAATCGTTGGGGAAAAATCGGGTATAGATAGAATATCCGGCGCTTTTGATCATAGAGGAAAAGAGAAAATTACAGCGGTAGAGGAAATGATTTACTAGGAATACGCCCCGAAAGAGGGGAAGAACCAGCCAAATGCCAGGCAGCAGAGCGTGGCTTTATGGCAAAGGATGGAGGTAGTTCATGTTTCAAGGTACGACAATCGTAGCAGTGAGAAAAGACGGAAAGTGCGCTATAGCAGGCGATGGCCAGGTGACTTTTGGCGAAAATACCATTTTAAAAAACAGCGCCACCAAAGTGCGCAGGCTGTATAACGGCAAGGTGGTCATCGGCTTTGCGGGATCGGTGGCA
>CAJJPW010000429.1 GCA_905193725.1 uncultured Eubacteriales bacterium | reverse complement strand
TTGGTGCGGAAGATAGAAAAAAATTTTTTTCAGAGACAAAAACGCTATATATCTATATGGCGTTTTTTTTGTATATTTTATCAGAGAAGAGACATCCTAATCTGTGAGAAATTCACAGATAGCTTGCCCAGCACCATGGAGGGATTATGAAAAGATAAACCCCTTTTGGGCGGCAAAAATGTAATGTCATTGTGTAGCAAAACAAAGGGCAGACCTATGATGCTATATAGGTAAAAAACGGCTATTTTATGGGAAAAACTGCCCTTTTATTCCGGAAAAACCATAGTATAAAAAATCCTCTTAGGGCAAAGATAAAATGTATCAGCCAATTTGGCCGGTGAGAGTTTTGCGCAGCAGGGAGGATGGACACTTGATCAATAAAGTTGAGATTTGTGGAGTGGATACTTCTAAATTGCCTACCATTCCGGAAAATCAGGTGGTAAGCTATTTTGAGAGGATTAAGCAGGGGGATAAAAAGAGTCGGGAAGAGTTCATTCGAGGGAATCTAAGGCTGGTACTCAGCGTCATCAAGCGATTTAACAACAGAGGGGAAAATTTAGACGACCTATTTCAGATCGGCTGCATTGGCCTCATCAAAGCCATAGATAATTTCAAGCTGGAGGTGGAGGTGAAGTTCTCCACCTATGCTGTGCCCATGATCATCGGGGAGATTCGCCGGTATTTGCGGGACAACAACCAGATTCGGGTGAGTCGGTCGCTGAGGGATACGGCCTACAAGGCGCTACAAGTCCGCAACAAATTGGCGGCCACTAAGAGCGAAGAGCCCACCATTGAGGAGATCGCCAAAGAACTCAACATGGAGACGGCAGATGTGTCCTTTGCGCTAGACGCCATTCAAGACCCTATTTCCCTGTTTGAGCCGGTGTATCACGACGGCGCAGACGCGATTTTCGTCATGGATCAACTGAAGGACAGCCGCAATGAGGACGAGGTGTGGCTGGACGGCATCGCCCTCAAGGAGATCGTGGGCAAATTGGGCGACAGGGAGCGGCAGATCATCAACCTGCGGTTTTACCAGGGAAAGACCCAAACAGAGGTGGCCAGCGAGGTGGGCATCAGCCAGGCACAGGTCTCCCGGCTGGAGAAGTCCGCCATCAACAACATCAAAAAGGGATATCAATAGCCAGCGTCACGCTGCTCCCCCTCTCAGTCGACTGCGTCGCCAGCTCCCCCCTCTGGGGGAGCCAAGGTAATCTAATAAACTGTCCTTTGGTAGCGACGAAATCATTTCTCAGTTTACCTTGCCTCCCAGGGCGAGCCGAGCAGATCTTCCAAAGTTTCTGTTCTCCTAAAA
>CAJJPW010000428.1 GCA_905193725.1 uncultured Eubacteriales bacterium | reverse complement strand
CTCCCGCAGGCTCCCAGGAGCCATATTCTTCCGTTTCATAGCCGCCTCGATGGCAATGGTGCCCGAGCCGCACATGATGTCGTAAAACTCCCTATCCTTCCAGCGGCTGAGGAAGATTAGACCTGCCGCCAGCGTCTCCCGCATAGGCGCCTTGGCATTGAATACCCGATATCCCCTCCGGTTGAGCCCTGGCCCGCTGGTGTTTAGGCACAGGGTTACTTTATCCCGCAGAATATTCACATAAAGCTGTACCTTATCTCCCTGTTCATCAAAGTGCCCGATCCTATAGCGTTTTTGCAGACTGTTCACTACCGCCTTTTTGCAGATGCTCTGCACATGAGAAACGCTCATGAGGGTGGACTGTACGCAATCCCCCAGCACGGGAAAGGCCGTATGCTTGCCGATGAACTCTGTAAAGTCTATCGCCTGTACGCCCTCAAACAGCTCTTCAAAACTGGTGGCCTCAAATTCCCCCAGCACCAGATATACCCGGTCTGCACATCGCAGATGCAGATTCGCCAAGGCAATCTGCTGTGCATCCGCCATAAAAAACACCCGGCCATCCCGCACTTGCTCTACAGGGATGCCCAAGTGTTCCAATTCCAGCGCCACCGGCTTTTCCATGCCAAATAGACACGCCGCATAACAGTGGTATTTCATAACTCTCCTCAGTCCTTGATGTCAAAATTTCCGTCTTTCATCAGTTCGAAGATATCGTCGCCGTCGAACTCTCGCTCTTCTTCGATCTCTGCCCCCAGCTCTTCCAGAGCATTTCGCACAGCGGTGTACTCAAAAAAGTCGATGCCCGGCTCCTTAAGCACTTCCTTTAGTGGCTCAATCGCCCGAAAATCCTGGTATTTGCCGATGCAGAACGCCAAAAAGGATAGATCGCACTCCCCTAGCATCAGCTCGTTCATCAACAGGTCAAAAATATCGTCATCGCCCCTCACTTCACACAGGATGTCTAAAAAAACCTCTTTGAGTTCTCTATCTGAAGTGTTGATTGCCCCCTGGTACACCATATCCCGCACCTCTTTGGCGTTGCGCGTGAAGATGTGCTGAATCTCCTCGGAAAACGGATCATGGCATCCTTCGGACGTGAGATAGTCCATGTAGTAGCCGTAGTTGTGCTCCCCACCCATCTCCGAAATGAGAGTGGCCATCACGCTTTTGGCTTCCGGCAGTTTATGGCTGCTGACCCCCGCCACATTTTCCCGCTCGATCAGCGTTTTTAATGGGGTCAGCGCCTCTGGCCGCGCCGCCAAAGCGCTCATCAACCCCGAGGGGATGGAGACCTCCTGCTCGATGTAGCTCAGTAGCAGCGCCA
>CAJJPW010000427.1 GCA_905193725.1 uncultured Eubacteriales bacterium | reverse complement strand
TGGAAGAAGAAAAGAAATGAGCGTAGGTGGATGCAACATCATGTTGCCAGCGTCACGCCAGAAGACATAAAGGCAAGAAGAAACGAGGCTCCCAAGGACGATAAAACAAAGGGGAGCAGAGAGTAGATAGAAGTGGGTTCAGCACAAAAGCGCCTACCGTGGGTAGTGCACTGGAGGGAAAGAAGGAAATAGATTCGCGTAGGTGGGTCCAGCACTATGCTGGCAGCGTCATGCTGGCGGGAAAGGAGAGAGTACATGAAAGAGCGAAGGCTGAAGTTGGCGATCATCGGGGGCGGCCTGATGGGAAAAGAACTGGTGAGTGGGGCGAAACGGTGGTGTCACTTAAAATTAGACGTGCCCCAGCCGGAGATTGTGGGGGTGGCTACCAGAACGAAAGAGTCTTTGAAATGGTTTGAGGCTCATGTGGAAGAATTGCAGTGGGCTACCACGGATTATCAGGAGCTGCTGGAGCAGGCGGAGATTGACGCAGTGTACTGTGCGGTTCCCCATCATCTCCACCAAAAAATCTACACGGATGTGATTCGCGCGGGAAAACATCTGTTGGGAGAAAAGCCTTTTGGCATCGACTTGCACGCGGCGCGGGAGATAGAAAAAGTGGCAAAGGAGCACCCGCAGGTACTGGTGCGGTGCGCCAGTCAGATGGCGTTTTACCCTGGTGCCCAGCGGATCTATCAGATGTTTGTGGACGATGCCTTTGGGGATATTTTAGAGGTCAAGGCGGGTTTTTTGCACTCCAGCGACATGGATTTGGAAAAGAAGATCAACTGGAAGCGACAGGCGGAATACAACGGAAGATCTGGCTGTTTGGGGGATTTGGGCATGCACACTCAGCTACTTCCCATCCGGGCAGGAATCTCGTTCCAGAGTGTGTTTGCGGATTTGAGGAACTTCGTGCCTCGGCGCAAAAACAGCCAAGGGGAGTATGTGGACAGCGACACGTTTGACAATGCCACACTGCTGGTGCAGGGTCAAAGAAAGGGACAGACTTTTCCACTGCTATTTGAGACCAAGCGACTTTCCCCGGGAAGCACCAACAACTGGTACATTGAGGTTTTGGGCATGAAGGCCAGCGGCAGATTCACCACGGAAGACGCGAACGCCTTTTATTTCTTGCGGACGGAAGGCGGTCAGCAGGCGTGGCAGCGGGTGAACATAGGGTATCAATCCGCGATTCCCACCATCACCGGGCCGATTTTCGAGTTTGGATTTTCAGATGCAGTGTTGCAGATGCTGGGGGCATTTGTAGCAGAGATATGGGGTGTACAGACGGGCTTTTCCTGCTTTACCTTGGAGGAGGCACTGGCCTCTTGGCGGCTGATGGACGGAGCGATGCGCTCCC
>CAJJPW010000426.1 GCA_905193725.1 uncultured Eubacteriales bacterium | reverse complement strand
TAGGCCAACACTTGCGCCTCACATTATAGATAAAACTAGTCCGGCTTTACCAGACAGATTTGGTTATCTAATTATTGTTATTACTCTTTATGGGAGGATAGCCGTAATATACGGAATCGTGATGCGGTGAAGAAGTATTGTACTTTAACAATGTATATGATTCTGCCTCACCAACTTTTGTAATACTTTTTGCTAGACTGGCTGGTGTATTGATGGATCCAGCGTCAACTTTACTGCTGCCACTAGCAATTGAATTCCAAATTTTTGAAGCGAAAGTAGAACAGTTGGTAAGATAACCCCATTTATCGTTATTCTTAATATTAGTATTCACTGTATCTAAATCAATTTGTCTTAGGGGTAATTGAATGGAAACATTCTGAAGATTAATACCGTTGGAATTAAGCTTCGAATCAAGATTGAGCCATAGACCCTTATGTTCTCTACTGACATCTACGGATTCATCCCAAGTGCTTGCTGTTATAGATTTACCATCAGCAACGTTAATCCCAGCAATGTTTACCGTAGAACCAGACAGGTTTGTGATCATAAGCCAAGAATGGCCGAGATTCGTGAAACTAGATGATGAGCCGGATCCTGTAGTGGAATAAATCCGCAATAAAGCTACAGCCTCTGCAGCACGCGTTTTGTAATTAGCGCCCCGAGAAGGAGATGAGATAATTCTCAGATCTTCGTTATCTGAGGTTTTCTCAAAATCTTCCAGAGAAGCATTAGACGGAAAGCTAGATAGGGTAGGACTTAGATAGGAGTAGGACTCCTATAGGGAGTTTCCATAGATTCTGCTGCCGACGCATTTACTGTTACAGTTCCAGCCAATATTACAGATACTAGAGCAGTGACAATTTGTTTGAGTTTCTTCATTTATTTCTCCTTTTTATCAGGAATAAAATAGTTTCGACAGCACCAGCAGCGATAAGGAAGGGGACTGCTCGTAAAAAATAAAGGTATGAAGGAAAGCTAGACACGTATTCCGGATGCAGGTAGTCAAAAATAAAGCCGCTTACTGTGCGTAAGAGTCCGGTACCCACTAGGAGACCTGCAAGAATGTGGCAAATTCGGCGCATATTGACTCGATTCTCGAACTGCGGAGAAATGAGTCCTATTGTAGTAGGGCTTGTTGGAGAGGCCAAGCTCAGTTCAAGGAACAGAAAAAGTGATATGAACTGATTTTTGTTCCGCATTCCCTTAACTCGATGGGAGATGATGGGATCATGGCAAAGGGCACTTGATGCGCGGGCGAGTTTAAGGTGAAGGCCGTTCGATTGCGCGGGCCACGTATCGTTCTGTCTGCTGTCCGCCATGGAGGCGTGCTGCCGGGAATGCTTTTGGGCATCGCACATGTGGAACATCATGAAACCACAGGGGGATTGT
>CAJJPW010000425.1 GCA_905193725.1 uncultured Eubacteriales bacterium | reverse complement strand
TTCTATCCATAATCCGCGGGGATTCCATGTCCCGCTTGATCTGCTCGGCACTCTCGATCTGCCCTTGAGTTTCCTCGTACTCAAAGCCGTCCTCAAATTGCCGCTGCCATACTGTATCCTCCTGGTAGGCGTATCCTTCCATGGCAGCGCGTTTTTGATACAGCTCGTGAAGGTCAAAAGCCAGCTGCTTGACCGACTCCCTCACCTTGTTTTTGGTGTTCTCCCACTCCTTGCCTCCCAGCTTGGACAGAGCCACCGTATCCTCTTCGTTTCCAATGTACTTCTGCACACGGTCGATCTGGCTGGACTGGACGTATAGCTTATCCCCGTCCTTGTACTCCAGCTCCAAGTAATCGGAATAGACGCCGGACACCTCCATGGTCTTGATGCCCAGGTACCGCCCCTTACCGTGGATGTCGTGGACTACAATGTCCCCCACGTGCAGCGAGGAAAACAAATCTTCTGTCTGCTTCTTTTTAGCTGGCCTAGCTTTCTTCTCTTTAATGGTGTGAAAGAGCTCCTTTTGCCCCACTAGCAATGTCTTGCCGTTTACAATGTCAAATCCATAAGGCAAGTACCCATTGACAATGTTGATCTCCCCTGGGGCATATGCGCTGCCGTCCGTTACCACAGCGGCAACACCTTGTTTCTCACAACTTTCTCGTACCTGGGATGCTCTACTTCCCGCAAAGAAAAGCACCTTTTGGCCTCTTTGAATGCGCTCCTGGGCCGACTGCACCAACAGCTCTAGCGACGCCTTTCCGTAATCCAGGGCCTTTATGGAAATCTCCTCCATAGTGTAGGGTTTTAAAAAGGGGGGCATGGTATCCAAATAGCATAAATCCACCAGCTGTTTCCCATGGGCTTTGAGCAGCGGCTCTGCGTCCCAGTGGTTTTGATTCTGACAGTCAAAGGCCAGCTGATCCATCAGCAGATCCGCCAGTATTTTCTGGTTTTCCTCCTGCAATTTGGCATGATCTTTTAAGCGATTCATCAGGTTGTCAAATACCAACAAACCCTCTGGCAGATAGTCCAGCAAATGATGTGTCCCAAAGACGCTCACAAAGGAATAAAGGTTGGGTAGCATTTCATCCTGCCGCAACATATCTAAATACCGCTCGCATATATCGGGCATCTCAACCTGCTTCGCGGTAAAATACTCCATTAGTATCTGTTTTCTCTGGTCAGATAATGGGATCTCCCAAGCCGGTACGATCTCCACCCCTTTCAGCGGTTTGCCGAAAGACTTCTTGTCCGCCATGTCAAATTTCTTAATCGACTCAATTTCGTCGTCGAAAAAAACAATTCGATAGGGGAATTCCCCGTCTACCGGGAAAATCTCCAACACTTCCCCCTTGAGAGTGAACTCTCCTTTTTTCTCAATGGCAGGC
>CAJJPW010000424.1 GCA_905193725.1 uncultured Eubacteriales bacterium | reverse complement strand
AGCGCTCGCCGAACATGGATTCGCTGATCGCACTGGGCTCCAGCGCCGCCATCGTGTACGGCATCTACGCCATCTATAAGATCGGCATCGGCTTTGGCCAGATGGATATGGATACGGTGCACACCTATATGATGGAGCTGTACTTCGAGTCCGCAGGCACGATCCTGACGCTCATCACCATGGGCAAAACGATGGAGGCCCGCGCCAAGGGAAAGACCTCCGACGCGATCACGAAGCTCATGGACCTTGCACCCAAGACTGCGACGGTCGAGCGCAACGGCGTCGAGAGCGTCATCCCCGTCGAGGAGGTCCAACTCGGCGACGTTCTGATCGTCAAGGCGGGCGAGAGCATCCCCGTCGAAAAGCAGGCGGGAGATGCCGTCATCGGTGCGACCATCAACAAATCCGGCTATTTCAAGATGCGCGCGACCAAAGTCGGCGACGACACGGCGCTCTCCCAGATCGTGCGCCTTGTGGACGAGGCCACGAGCTCCAAGGCTCCCATCGCCAAGCTGGCCGATAAGGTGAGCGGCGTATTTGTGCCAGTGGTCATTGCCATCGCCATTGTGGCCACCATCGTATGGCTGGCAGTGGGAGAGAGCTTTGAATTCGCCCTATCCATCGGCATATCTGTGCTGGTGATTTCCTGCCCATGTGCACTAGGGCTGGCTACGCCAACCGCTATTATGGTGGGTACAGGCAAGGGCGCTTCTAATGGCGTATTGTTTAAGTCAGCTGAGGCGCTGGAAAACGTGCACAATATTAGCACCGTGGTGCTGGATAAAACGGGCACCATCACCCAGGGAAAACCAGTGGTTACAGATGTAATCCCAAAAGAGGGGATTTCTAAAACACAATTGCTGCAAGTGGCGGCATCCTTGGAGAAGCTCTCCGAGCACCCGCTGGCAGAGGCAATTGTCCAGCAGGCTCAGGGGGAGAATATCGCCCTGCTGGGAGTGGAGGACTTCCAGCAGACGCCTGGCCAGGGCATTTCTGGCACTATCGAGGGGAGCAGATGCCAAGGGGGCAATCGGCGCCTATTAGAAGCCAGCCAGATCTCTGAGGAGAGTTGGATGGAGCTGGGACAGAAAATGGCAGAAGACGGCAAGACGCCGCTGTACTTTGCAAAAGATGGGCAGCTCATAGGGCTCATTGCAGTGGCTGATGTGATCAAGCCCACCAGTCGTCAGGCTGTGGCAGAGATGAAGCAGATGGGGATTGAAGTGGTCATGCTCACGGGAGATAATGAGAAGACCGCTCAGGCCATCCAGCGGCAAGTGGGGGTAGATCGGGTCGTGGCAGAGGTGTTGCCACAGGATAAGGAAAAGGAAGTGCGGCAGCTGCAGCAGGCGGGCAAAAAGGTCATCATGGTAGGTGATGGTATCAACGATTCAGTAGCA
>CAJJPW010000423.1 GCA_905193725.1 uncultured Eubacteriales bacterium | reverse complement strand
CTTCACCAGCCGAAATTATACCCTCTAAAGAGAAAAACGGTTGGGAATAAAAAAGAGCACCTCAGCTTTGAAGCGCTCTTTTTTTGATTTGAGAAAAAAAGAAGAGATAATTATACTTTCCGCCTTTAGAAAAGAGAGATATTGGGCAGCCTCATTTTTATACGCATCCTTTTTTTCGCTGTTGATCTGGTTTTACTAAAAAAATGGCGGTGGCCAGCAGCGCCAGAGTTGCAATAGACATGGCCAAGAACGCAATATTGAGACCATACATAGAGGCTTGGCTAGGGTCGCTGTAGCCCGAAACGCTGGCAACGCCAGTCATAATGCCCACGAAGACCGCCGAGCCAATAGCGCCGGCAATGGTGCGCAAAGAGGTGAGCAGCGCGGTGCCATGAGCCGTCCACTGGCTCTTCATCCCGCTGATTCCCCAGGTCACGAGAGGCATCATCAGGCATCCGATGGCGATACAGCGTATGACGTTGTAAAAGGCAGCCAGCCAGATAGACGTCTGTAGCGTGATAAAACACATGCCTAAATTGCTGAGCAGCATACAGGCAGCGCCGGCAACAAACAGCTTTTTAATGCCAATCTTGTCGTAAATTTTTCCTGCAAAGGGGCTGACGATGGCCATCGCCAAAGAGCCCGGCAGCGTTACTAGCCCAGAAATTGTGGCAGAGCATTCCATGATGGATTGGACGTAAAGGGGCATGATGATGGAAGAACCCATCATGACTAAGTAGAGCAGCATGCTTCCAATCACACTCAAAGTATACGATCTATTTTTTAACGTTCGCAACTCTAAAAAAGGTGCATCCATGTGGAGTTGTCGATATACAAAAAATACAGAGGCAACACAGCCAACAGCCAGGGGAACCAGCACTTGCACACTGACGAAGGGTGCGCTGCTCACATTGCCAACGCCCAATGTGATCCCTCCAAAGGCCAGAGCGCTCACCACGAAGGAGAGCACGTCAAACTTTTTCTTCACAGTATCTAGTACATTGTCAAATACGAAAAACGCATATACAAGGGAGACGACCATGATGGCGATGGCGATATAGAAGATCATCCTCCAGCCCATGGAATCCACTAAGATGCCCGCCAGGGTAGGGGCGATGACAGGAGCGGCTCCCACGGAAAGTCCATACCATCCCATGATGGTTCCCTTTTTGTGTGGGGGATAGATGGTCAGCAAGATGACTTGTGCCATAGATGTCAACAGCCCGTTTCCACAGGCCTGCAAAATTCTGCCCAGCATCATCACAGTAAAATTGGGAGCGATCACACAGATGACTAATCCCATAATGAAGCACAGGATGGCGGATAAATATAACTTGCGGGTGGGGAAGCGAGTGATTAAAAAAGCCGTTAGTGGCATCATGATCCCCATCGCCAGAGAGTAGCCGC
>CAJJPW010000422.1 GCA_905193725.1 uncultured Eubacteriales bacterium | reverse complement strand
GAACATATACTGCTGAAAAATGCCTGCTGCATGGCCATAAGAGGGGAACGGGCTGCACTCCGCCCATGCTGAAATAGGACTTTAACAAATCCACGAAGGTCTCCACGCCCCGCTCCCCTTCCAGGGTAGAGCCTACGTATTGGAGCATCACACAGTTGTTCCACTGGTACAGCATGCTATCGATCTTGGACGCGGACTTGAGTGCCGCCGTGGGCCCGTGCTTCAGTGTGCCATTTTCTGGAGACAGGGAGACGGGGATGGGCGTGCCAGCCTTCCGCCCCTCTGGTGTAGCGGGAATGAGCCTTCCTGCAAATACAGGATGGGGCTGGTGGATCCCCGCGAGATGTCTTCCCCCGCCCGGGGTACGGTATTTCAGTATTTCGCGGCAGGCAAATTCCAGTATTTCCTTGGCCTCGCCGTCCACATAGTCCTCATCATTTCCCCATTTGGGGGCATTCCACAGCCACTGGCGCAGCTCTTCTCTTCCCTGGTAATCGGCGTCACAGGCAGCCACCACTTCTGCTAAGGTAGCATGACCATCCTCAAATACCACCTTTTTCAAGGCTACCAGGGAGTTAATGGCCACCACAGGGCTTAAAATCATAAATCCCTTGTCCGCTCGGCAGCATCCACACCGGCTGATATCCGCTCCATTTTCCATGCACCCATGGTATAGGGCAGAGGTGATAGGTAGAGGCGACATTAAAGACTGGATATACTTCTCCCCTGTCTCCTCCTCTGCCTCATTGCGCGCCGCTTGGGCTACATCCATTCCCTGTGCCGGTGCATCTGGGTCGAACCTTCCCTGGGAAATTCCCTCAAAAAACAGCGTATCATCTCCTCGCTGAAAGGCTCGTACTGCCTCTTCCCAAGCGTTGTACTTTTGGATGTTCTTTTGTACTTCATCGGCAATTGCCTTTTTCAGCCATTCCTTCAGCTGATCATACGAGCTAGCATCCGGATGTTGCCGGATGACCTGTAAGAGCACCATCGTCAGGTTTACCCCACCACTGCAATAGTGATCTCCCCGCCCTGGAATTAGCACATCCTGGCACAGGCCAAACCCATAGTCTCGGGCATCCTCTGGTGGAATGCCCACTCCCTCCATGCTGGCAATATATCTCTCGTCGCTGTAATAGGCCATGCAATTTAGCCCGCTCACCGTCAGTTCCGCCGCTCCCCGGAATAGCCAATCCGGCGCATTTTTATGAGTGCGAATGGAAACCAAAGGCTCTGGGAGCCTGGTCTTTTTCAGGGCCGCCAAAATCATTTTCGTTACCTCATTGCATCCATCCGTCCCATCGCGTTTGAGTCCACCAATCGTGATATTGTGTTGTGCGGAGTATTTGCCCATCAAATTTTTGTCTAACAAAATCAAATCCGCCTGATCGTACATCTTTAAAAGGAGGCACTCTAATA
>CAJJPW010000421.1 GCA_905193725.1 uncultured Eubacteriales bacterium | reverse complement strand
TTATTTGATAGGAGTGGTTTCCTTTTTATCATGCATATTGGCGTTTTAATATATTCTTCCGCACCATTTCCTGCCGTATCTTCTTCAATGCTCTGTACTTTACCTCCCGTGCGCCTCTTTCACTGTATCCAATATCCACTGCAATAAATGACATGTTATCTCCTTCAAAGAATTTTTGTTTGATCAAGCAGTATTCTATATCGCATAGGCCTGCATTATCCACGATCGCTTCAATTTGCGCCAGCTGTTTAAAAATCTCCTTGATTTTTCTGGAAATCCTCATCATTCTCTTGGCATATACATCTATCACCATAGCCACAGCTTCTCCTACTCTATCTGCATCGCTATTTGCTTTCACCCATGTGCCATCCAATACTCGAGGCCTTAAAAAATCCAGAGCTCTATTTTCTTGTTTCCGTTTGAGTTCCAGCAACTCCAACTCATACTCCTGTATTCTTCTGTTTAAAAACCGATATTGCTGTAGAAAATCCTCTACCGGTTTATAGTCTTCATAGCTCATTTTTATCCCCTTTCTCTTATGTATCCTTTTACTGGCTCTCCAAGCCCCTATCTTCTCTTCTTGCGCATTGGAACCGTCGCTGTTCTCACAATCTTTGCCGCGTACCGCTCCTGGGCCTTTCTATTCTGTTCTTTGACGTTCTCCTCTTTCTGCTCAATTACGTTATTTAGCACGTCATTGATAAAATGATCTAGCTTCTTTAAAAACTCTTTTCTATCCATCGAATCCTCCTATCCCTCAGATAAAAGCGCACAAAAACAACTCCAGATAGCAATTTACTATTTTCTACCTTTTGATTTGCACATGCCCTATCTGAGCTTTGTCTTTATATTGGAATACACACGGATATTTTGCCTAGCTTTGCGCTTAAGCGTTAAAGTTCACCAAGTTTTTAGCGGTGCGAGGGAAACTGCCACTAGCTTATCGAATTGTCGAAAATTTTACCTACATACTTCGACACTTTACTTGGCCAATTTTGGTACAATGAAGGTATCCATCTTAAAAAAACGTAGATGCTGGTACTTTGAAAAACTCACAGATGTGGATGTAGTCTTCGATGTCTAATACTATGTTTCCGTCTAAGATGTTTTGCAATTGTTTGGGCGTATACCCTAGCTCTCTTGCAATTTGGCTCATTGTAATGCCAGTCTGTTGACAGTGTTCTTCCATTCTTTCTTTAATTCTGTCACACACCATAAATATGCCCCTCCCTTTCTTAGTTTCTGGAAACAATCTTATATTACTGCTATTTTTAGAGAATGTCAATGTCGAATTTTCTCGTTTTTTAGAAGTTTTTGTTGCAATATTTAAGAAATCTTGTATAATAATGTAGGTAGGAGGTAGATTCTATGTCAACATTTTCCCAAAAATTAAGAAACGCTCGCATTAACTGTAACTATACACTGGCCCAG
>CAJJPW010000420.1 GCA_905193725.1 uncultured Eubacteriales bacterium | reverse complement strand
CCTCTCAGGCAGCGTGACGCTGCACCCACCTACGCGAATTGGCTTTTCTGTTTTCTCTAGCTTACTACCCACGGTAGCCCCGTCTGTACTTTCCTTCTCGCCCCCAGCATGATGCTAGACCCACTTCCATTGACATACTTTCTACTTTCCTAAAACTCCCTTCCCTTGGGAGCCAGCGTGACGCTGGACCCACTTCCATTGACATGCTTTCTGCTTTCTGTTTTTTTACGTCCTTAGTAGTGTTTTCTTAATGTTCTTTTTTTGCCTAACTAATATTAGACCCACTGTCGCCAACGTGAAGCTAGCAACAGCGGGTCCAACAATAAAGAAATAAACTATTACATTTTCAATCCATTGTAAATTATTATTATGAAGCAGCTAATAATGCTAAATTGCTTTTTTGGTACCGTTCACTCCATCGTATCACTTTTACTTCATAATTGTAAAATGCCTCTACCACTCCCTTAGCAATACTATTTTGATCATTTAAAATCACAATGAGTTGAGCATCGTTCTTTCTTGCCGGTTTGGTGTCATTCCAAGCAAAAAGAACATTTCCCATATTGGATTTATTAGGATGATTAATCGCTTGGCAAAGTCTTTCTGGCATTGTTTTGCTTCTCTGGAATCCAAAGTCATAGTTATGAGAAAAACCGGATATCCCTGTAAATTGTACGTTATCCATGCAATATATATCTTCTTCCAAGAAAAATTCCTGTATATCATCCAAGAAAAAAGAAGAGACTTTTGATTTTGATATAGAAAACATATCATCAATTCGGAGTATAGCCTGAATAAACATGTGTTTTTTCTGTGCAAAACTATGAATAGGCGCTTTAGCTACTAATTCATCTCCCTTTAATTGTACACCAAACTGGTATAGAATCCTTTGCAAATGTAGTTTTCTATTTTGTGTAAGCTGCACTCCACTCATCTTTAAGTTGTGGATCGTTGCGCTATCATCTGTAAAATAAATATCCGTTCCAACTTGTTTTACATAAATTTGCAAATGGTCATTTGCATTGTCAAGGTATGGGGTAGTAATCTCATAATACTCCCCAATTTTATCAAAAGTGATTTCGCTTTTTAGCCAAGATGCATAATCGTCAATTAATTTTTGAATATCCAAGATTACACCTCCTCTGATATCTCTAATTGCTGCGTGATTTTAGGCCGTTTCACGACATGGAATTTATCTAAGAAAGCAATTGTATTTTCTACGAACTGCTCACTATAGAAATTCTCTGCTGGAAATGCCCAAAGGCGTCCATATTTTTCACTATATATGTGCCAATGGCTTCCTATGATTTTTTCTCCATTTGGATTAGTATGTATATTTGATGGATTAATATGTAGTTCTAATAACATAATTCCGTTTTTTATAATACGAGCACCTATATTATATTTAAGAGGATTAATTTTTCCTCTAAATATGTTAATCGCA
>CAJJPW010000419.1 GCA_905193725.1 uncultured Eubacteriales bacterium | reverse complement strand
GTGAGCCATAAAAGGCCTGCAACCTGCTGAGCATACTCAGCAGCGGTCCTGTCAACTCGGAAAAGTACACTGGCGAAGCGATGACAATGTTGTCCGCCTGTACAATTTGCGGATAGATTTTCTGCATATCGTCTGCAATACAGCAACCCACATGGGTACAACAATAGCGGCAATCCTGACAGGCAGTGATTTTTTCCCGATAGGCAGAAAACACCTGTACTTCTCCTGGCAACAAGTTTACCAACCGATCCACTAAAAAAGCCGTATCTCCTTCTTTTCTGGGAGCACCGTTAAAGATCACTGTTTTCATTGAATGCTCTTTCATCCCTTTCTGTTCTTCCATATTCCGTTCCTTTCATTATAAATCAATGACTCACAAATTCCCAGAACTATCTTGTCGCTGGCTTTTTACGCTGTCTCCCAAGATACTAGTATTCCCCCGTTACCTGGAGTGTAATGGCCCGCCCAGCCAGGAGAATCCATTGCCCTTTCTCCTGGCCTGGCTAGGCAGGTCATATGCTAATTTATGGTTTTCAGCTTTACCAAACACCTAAGATCTGCTGCATCCCCAAGCTCACCGCTGCGATCGCTACCCAACAGCAAAGGCCCATAAAAATCGGTTTACCTCCTGTTTTCACCAACTTGATCAAGTCGGTGTTTAGCCCAATTGCCGCCATAGCCATAATGATGAAAAACTTCGATAATTCCTTAAAGGGTGAGAAGGTCGAAGGGCTGACCCCTGCCGAGACGCAAAGGGTAGTGATAATGGACGCCAGCACAAAAAACAGAATAAAGAAGGGGAATACCTTTTTCAGCTGAAAATTGTTTTCTCCCATTTTCCCTTCCCGTTTGGCTTTTGCCGTGCGCCACAGTGCCAACACCAAAGTGATGGGAATAATGGCCAGCGTGCGAGTCAGCTTTACAATGGTAGCCTGATCCAGCGCATTGGCTCCCGGGTGCATGCCGTCCCAGGCGGCGGCTGCCGCGGTGACAGAGGAGGTATCGTTTACCGCTGTCCCCGCAAACAGCCCAAAGCCCCCATTGCTAAGGCCCAAAACATCGCCCAGTGTGGGGAATACCAGCGCAGCCAGAATGTTAAAGAGGAAAATCACCGAGATCGATTGGGCGATCTCCTCATCATCCGCCCCAATAACTGGCGCCGTTGCCGCTATTGCCGAGCCTCCACAGATGGAAGAGCCCACCCCTACCAGAGTAGAGATGTTGGCGGGCATGTGCATCGCTCTATACAGCACATACGACACAATGAGCGAGGTAGATATAGTGGAGACGATAATGGGAAGCGAAGTAGCGCCTACCCGGGCAATCTCTGACAGATTGAGCCCAAATCCCAGTAAGATTACGGCATACTGTAGTATTTTCTTAGAAGTAAAACCTATGCCCTCTTGTGTGCGGCCCTTATCCCGATAAAATATCCCGATCACCATCCCTATGATAATG
>CAJJPW010000418.1 GCA_905193725.1 uncultured Eubacteriales bacterium | reverse complement strand
TACCCGGGTGATAGAGCTAGCGGAGTATGCACGAGAAGAGATCAACCACATTGGCAGCTACTATGCCTACTCTCGAGAACTGATCAATGGCAGCAGCATTTACGACTTTGATGTGACCAAGCTATCCATCAATACGCTGGAGGTTGGACTTGCTGGCATTGAGGTATACGATCTCCTGCGGGATGTGTACGATATTCAGATTGAATTTGGCGATTTGGGAAATATTTTAGCGTATCTTTCGATTGGAGATCGCCCCAGAGACGTGGAGAGACTGGTAAGTGCTTTGGCCGAGGTGCGCCGAAGATTCGGAAAATCTAAGGCCAATCTGATGAGCCAGGAATATATCGATCCAGAAGTGGCCGTTTCGCCCCAGGATGCCTTTTATGCTCCAAAGGAATCCCTGCCCATCCAACAGACCCAAGGGCGTATTTGCAGCGAATTTGTCATGTGCTATCCCCCGGGGATTCCCATTTTAGCTCCAGGGGAGAGGATCACACAGGATATTTTGCGATATATCACCTATGCAAAAGAAAAAGGCTGCTCCATGACAGGACCGGAAGACCCCGACATTGAACGGCTCAACGTGCTGAAAGGAGATATTTGAGGATGGATTTTTGGTTTTCAGAAAAGCAGACACCGAATGTGAAGCTGTCGATCCGCGTTGACCGGCAGATTTACAGTGGAAGAAGTGAATTTCAGCGAATTGATGTGTTTGAATCTCCCGAATTCGGGCGATTCTTAACGCTGGATGGCTATATGATGCTCACAGAAAAAGATGAATTTATCTACCACGAGATGATCACCCATGTGCCAATGGCGGTGCATCCTCACGTGAGAGATGTGCTGGTAATTGGTGCAGGGGATGGTGGTGTTATCCGAGAATTAGCTCGGTATTCCGACATAGAGCATATCGACATGGTAGAGATAGATCCCCTGGTGGTAGAAGTATGTAAACAGTACCTTCCAAAGACCGCCTGTCGGTTTGACGACCCTAGGCTTTCGATTCACTACGAGGATGGACTGAAATTCATCCGGTCTAGAGAAAACTGCTACGATCTCATAATTGTGGATTCCACCGATCCCTTTGGGCCGGGAGAAGGATTATTCACTCTGGAGTTTTATGGAAATAGCTTCAAGGCTTTGCGTGAAGATGGCATTATGGTCAACCAACACGAAAGTCCCTTTTATGCAGAGGATGCCGCTGCCTGCCAGCGTGCCCATAAGAGAATTGTGGAATCTTTCCCAATCAGCAGGGTATATCAGGCGCATATTCCCACCTTCGCCGCGGGCTACTGGCTTTTCGGCTTTGCAAGCAAGAAATATCACCCAATCAACGACCTTGACGCCAACCAGTGGAACGCGCTCAATATGCGCACGCGCTATTACACCACTCGTCTGCATGTCGGCGCATTTTATCTGCCGGCATTTTTGGAAGAAATGCTGCGGGAAGTGGAGGAAAAATAATGCTGCACCAGAATATTGAAACTTTCA
>CAJJPW010000417.1 GCA_905193725.1 uncultured Eubacteriales bacterium | reverse complement strand
ACCGGGAATATTCACGAATTATTTACATGTCAGAAAAATGGCAGGTTGTGCTTGAAATACAGGGAAAAAGATGATACACTAACATTCAAGAGAAAAAGCTCTATGATGAAAAAGCTTCATGATAAAAAAGTGATCTTGAATGCAAGATCAGAAGAGGAATGAGTAGCGCCATGAATAGAGAGAGGGTTCTATGGCTGAAAGACCCTTGCCGGTGTGAAACCCGCCTTTTCCCAAACTCTTTTCAGTAGCAAGAAAAGACGATCTGCCCCGTTAAAGGCAACAAAGCGGCTCGCCCCAGCAGGCGAGAAGTAAGGTGGTACCGCGGTGGTGATCCCCGTCCTTATCCATAAGGATGGGGTTTTTTATATGAGAAAAATGAAAAGGCCAAAGAGACATAGAATAAGGGAGGAAGATTATGGCAAAGGAAAAAAAGGGATTTGTTGAACACATCACATCCCAAGCAGAGGATTTTTCTAGATGGTATACCGACGTGATCATGAAGACGGACATGGTGGATTACTCGGATGTCAAGGGATGTATGGTGATCAAACAGTATGGATACGGAATTTGGGAGCTCATTCAACAGGAGATGGATGCTCGCTTTAAGGCCACTGGCCACAAAAATGCGTATTTCCCCATGCTAATCCCCGAATCATTGCTCAAAAAAGAGGCAGAGCATGTGGAGGGATTTGCGCCAGAGGTTGCTTGGGTGACCCAAGGGGGAAATGAGCCCCTGGCAGAGAGACTGTGCATTCGGCCCACCTCAGAGACCATTATCTGCTCGATGTACGCCAAATGGGTGCAGTCTTATCGGGATCTGCCCATTTTGCTCAACCAGTGGTGCAATGTACTGCGCTGGGAGAAGAGCACGCGGCCGTTTTTGAGAACCTCTGAGTTCCTATGGCAGGAGGGACATACCGTTCATGCCACGGCCAAAGAGGCCGAAGAGGAAACGCTGCGTATGCTGGAAGTGTATCGGGAGTTTGCGGAGAATGTGCTGGCCATTCCGGTGATTACCGGTCAGAAGAGCGAAAAGGAGAAGTTTGCAGGCGCTCATCACACATACACCATGGAGGCCATGATGCTGGACGGCAAAGCGCTGCAAATGGGAACCTCTCACAACTTGGGAGACCATTTTGCAAAGGGATTTGACATCAATTACCTGGATAAGGATGGAAAATTAAAGCATCCCTACCAGACTTCTTGGGGCACCTCTACCCGGATGATTGGCGGGCTCATTATGGTGCACGGTGACGATAGGGGCCTAAAGCTGCCGCCCAAGGTTGCACCGGTGCAGGTAATCGTCATCCCTGTGGCAGCCCATAAAGAAGGGGTTTTGGAAAAAGCACAGGAGATCTTTGAACAGCTAAAACAGGCGGGCATTCGCGTCGAAATGGACGTAAGAGATCAGAGCCCAGGGTGGAAGTTTAACGAGTGGGAGCTGAAGGGCGTGCCGGTGCGCGTGGAAATCGGTCCGCGCGACCTCGCCGAGGGCAAGGTCATGAGCG
>CAJJPW010000416.1 GCA_905193725.1 uncultured Eubacteriales bacterium | reverse complement strand
TTCCCGGCTTTACCGCCCACAGCCGGTATCCCAACATGATGAAGGGAATTGGGATGGATTTTACGGCGCTCATCAGCCATTTGATAGAACTGGGGGTGGGGAAATGAGAAAGGTGAAGGGCACAAAAGAGATGCTGCACAAAGGCCCGCTGATTTTGGTCAACCACGACCATCCCATGGAGATGGGAAAGGCGCCTGATTTGGTGCCAGTGGACGAGAGGCGACCGGATTTGCTGCTGGAAAGACTGGCTGCCCGCCTGCTCATCGCATGCATTGAAGATGTGGGAGGAAAAGAGGACATTGTGCCCGTATCCGGCTGGAGAAGCCAGAGAGAACAGCAGAGCATCTGGCAGGAGACGCTGCAAAAAGAGGGAGAGGTGTTTACCCAAAAATACGTGGCCTACCCTGGGTGCAGCGAGCACCAGACCGGCCTGGCCATCGACCTGGGCACGGCGGCGGATCACATCGATTTTATCCGGCCCTACTTTTCCTATGAAGGGGTCTGTGGGCGTTTCCGCAAAATGGCCGCCAAGTACGGCTTTATCCAGCGATATCAGGAGGACAAACAGGCGCTCACAGGCATCGGGGCGGAGCCATGGCATTTCCGCTATGTAGGCGTTCCCCATGCACAGTGGATGGAATCCCAAAACCTATGCCTGGAGGAATACACCGATTTTTTAAGGGGAGATAGCTACTGCTGCACTCTAAATAACGGGCAGAGCGCACAGGTGTATTTTGTGCCCTATGAGGGAGAGGACACAGAAATCTGGCTGCCAGAGAGCTGCTATCAGATCGCTGGGAACAATGTAGACGGCTTTATCATAACAGTCTGGGGGAAGGTGGGATGAGAGCAGGGGGAAGGCAGGCAGCGATAGATAATTTTCGTCTGCTTGCCGCCACATTGGTCATTGCCATTCACACCTCACCTCTCGCCACCTACTGGGAAACAGGGGATTTTTGGCTTACACGGGTGCTGGCCAGAATTGCCGTCCCCTTCTTTTTTATGGTGAGCGGGTATTTTTTAGCCAGGAGCAACTGGAAAAACACCGGCAGGTTTGTGAAAAAGACGCTGTTGCTCTACGGGGTGGCAGTGGCACTTTACCTGCCCCTCAACTGGTACAGCGGGGGGTATTTCCTGGGAGAGTGGGTGCAAAAGCTCCTGCTCGAGTGCCTGCGTTTCATATTGGTTCACCTTGCACCCGAGGGTGCAGATCGCAACTTTCATGTATGTTTGTATCCTTTTCCGCGATTTGGGCGGTAAAGTCCCGCTTTTTTCTGCCGTTTCCGACGCAAAGTGTCCGCCGCCCTTGCTTTTTTATTTTTATATTGTATAATCATTTGAGCATTCTGACAAGTCCAAAGAAAGGATTTTCCCGATATGATCTATCTCGATCACGCGGCCACCACCCCCGTTCTCGAAGAGGTGGCGCACGCCGTTTACGATACGCTGGTTTCTGGCTGGGGCAACCCCAGCTCGCAGTACCCCATTGGAAAGCAGGCGCGCAACGCTGTCGCCGCGGCGCGCGAGACGATTGCCGCCGCGCTCG
>CAJJPW010000415.1 GCA_905193725.1 uncultured Eubacteriales bacterium | reverse complement strand
CCACCATGCCATCTGCCACAAGTCCGTGATCTTTTTGGAACGCCTTGACCGCCTGCTCTGTCTTGCTGCCGAAGATTCCGTCTGCACTGCCACAGGAATACCCTAGGGCGTTTAGCTGCTGTTGCAGCTCTTTCACTTCATCCCCCCGGCTTCCCTCTTTGAGCAGTCCACTGCCAGAGGAACCGCTGGACCCGCCGAATCCGCTCACCGTCTTGGCGCTGCCGTTTTTGCTAGTCTGGATCCACCGGCTCTTGCCGCTTCTGGGGTCCACATGGCAAAAACCACTGGTGCCACCGTACTCGTACAGGCCGATGCCGCCCACGCCTTTGCTCTCCGCATACACCGCCACCTCTCTTGGCTTTACGCCGCTAATCACGATGTCCGCTGCCTTGCCGTATAGATGTTGGCTCTTTGACGCGCCTCCCACCTTCTTGTTGTAGCTCTCCGTTCGATAGGCGGAGTTGATGTTCACCGCCTTTTTAAAGTGCTCCCGGATGTCCTGGAGCACATCCACCAGCGCCTCATCCACTAGGATTTTGTCGCTGCCGTCCTTGCATTTAAACTCGCTCACTTTGAAGTTTGCCGAGAGCATTTTGCTCCCTTCCTTTGCCCTGCTGTACGTCTTTACGCTCATGTTTTTCCCTCCTTTTTTGTGCACAAAAAAAGACACCCTTCGGTGTCCTTTTGTTATTTTTCAGTTAAACCTGATTAAATGAATACGACGTATAAATGAATCCTGTTGATGCATTATAGCTTCCATACGCCATAGCGAAGAACTCAGGAATATCATCATCTTGAAACACCATCGTACAGCTCTTGCCGTCTCCGGCCAAAAGAGCCGATATCCATGTCTCTGCGTCGCCCACCGTTTCCTCTTCCACCATCATGTCCGTTATTGTATATTGTCCGCTTATTCCCACTGTGTTGTCAAGGAAGTCTGTTATCATATCGTAAGCACTTATATTGCTGTTAGAAGTTGAAGATCTAGAAATGGTAATCCATACGCCGGACACCTTACCCTTTTCAATTTGTACCTTTATCTCTTTTCCCTGGGCAGGTTCCATAGTGTATTCCGCATCCGCCCCTATAACGTCTTCCGTTGATTTGGTATACATCGAATACAGCGCGCTTTTTTGAATCGCGTCCTCGCTGACTCCCAGCAGCGATATGGGCACGTCCGTCATCGTCCCAACGTCAAATCGGCTATCTGCCATAACGGCCGTCGCCTCGTCCGCGGTCTGAATTTCTTCCTCCGTCGCTTGCGGGGCGCACCCGGCCAAAAATAGACACGCAAAACACAACACCAAAACAATAACTACTAGCCTTTTCATCTTATCCCCTCCTAGTATAATATAGATATCCATATTATACCCTGTATGGGGGTAGTAATCAAGCGCTAATATTTAATGTTTGTCTGATTTCCCGTATCCTCAGCTGCTTTTGCTTGGCTTGGGCGTCCAGCTCCTCTATGTCTTCGTCAAACGGCTCTCCCATCCTCACGCTTCTGCTGTACTGCTGCACTTGGTTGTCGTACCAGTAAAACCACTCGTACATCT
>CAJJPW010000414.1 GCA_905193725.1 uncultured Eubacteriales bacterium | reverse complement strand
TAGATCATAAATAATCTACAAATTGCTGTTTATTTTTTACAATGAAAGAAGGAGGTAAAACACGTAAAGTAATTGATCCATCAACATAAAAGAGAATAGAGACTTAACAAAACAATGGAGAACGGATAAATAGAATTCCTCTGCCATTTTGAATCTATTTCCACTTTTTCCATTTTTATAATAATTAGGAAAGAATAAAGAAAAATGCCCTTGACATAATTTTAAATAAATGCTAGAATCGCTGTGGTCATCGGAGGACTTATAATCGTAGTATAAGGCCGGATAAGATGTCGGTTGCACGATTTGTCGGAGGGTGTAGGTTACGTATAACCTAGACCGGATAAGAAAATCGCAAGTAGCCGGTTTCTTACCCGGCCTTTATTATATCAAATAAGATGGGAGGAAATCATCTATGAATACTCATACATTATTTGCTACTACATCGCCAAGGAAACTATTTTTGATGGCCTCCATACCAGGGGCAATTGGCATGCTCGCATCTGCGCTGTACCAGCTGATTGACGGAATGCTAGTGGGACAGATTTTAGGAGAGACTGCATTTGCAGCCCTCAACCTCGCCATGCCCTTTGTCATCATCAATTTTGCTTTGGCAGACCTAATCGGTGTGGGATCATCCGTTCCCATTTCAATCAATTTAGGGCAGAAAAGGGATGAGGAAGCGAATAATATTTTCACATGTGCCTGCCTATTGATTGTGGGCGTAGGTGTGGTCATAGGGGCAATTCTCTTTTTTACAGCGCCTGGACTCATCACCCTAATGGGAGCAGAAGGAGAGTTTGCCACATTAGCTGTTGAGTATTTACGAGTATATGCCTTATGTTCCCCCATTACGACCATTGTATTTGCGATGGATAATTACCTGCGTATTTGTGGCAAAATTAGGACGAGCATGGTACTTAATATTTTTATGTCCATTTTAAGCGTGGCGTTAGAAGTACTATTCTTATCTGTGTTTCAATGGGGGATTGGAGGAGCAGCGCTGGGAACATGCCTTGGCATGGCGATAAGTGCACTGATAGCTATTTTCTTTTTCACCCGAGGAAAGATGCAACTTCGCTTCTTTAAGCCCCATTTTCATGCGCGAATGATACGCAGGATCGTCGCCTGTGGAAGCCCCAACTTTTTGAGTAATATAGCGGCGAGAATTACATCTATTTTGATGAATGCGATTTTAGTGCGCTTGGGAGGCGAGTCAGCGGTATCTGTCTACGGCATATTGATGTATGTGGAGGGGTTTATACAGCCGTTACTGTACGGCATGTGTGATTCCATGCAGCCGGCTGTGGGGTATAACTGGGGCGCTGGAAAGTATTCCAGGGTGCGGGCGATTGAGAAATACTGTTTTATAGCAAGCGGAGTGATCTCTCTTGCATCGCTATTTATCATATACTATTTGCCCCAGCAAATTACCGGACTGTTTATGTCAAATATAGACGAAAATTTCATGACAATGGCGGTGGGGGCGCTACAGTTATTCGCCTTCACCTATACGGTTAGGTGGCTTTCCTTTGCGACCCAAAGCTATATGCTGGCAA
>CAJJPW010000413.1 GCA_905193725.1 uncultured Eubacteriales bacterium | reverse complement strand
AAAACTCCATCTCCATTTTTTACTATTATGTAGTTCCCTCTATGCTGCCATTTTTTATCGCCTCTCAAATCTTTCTCCAAACAGGCGTGTTAAAGCTGTTGGCAAAGCTATTTGCGCCTATCACACGCCGGCTTTTGGGCTGTTCTGGTCATTTTGCCTTTATCTATTTGAGCAGCGCCTTTTCCGGCTACCCTATGGGCGCCAAAATCACCGCCTCTCTATATGAACAGGGAGAGCTAGATCAGCGAAGTGCTCTGATCAGTCTCATCGGCACCAGCATCACCGGGCCGGTGTTTATCATCGGCTCCATTTGCACCAGCATGCTGGCCGACCCCTCTGCCAGCTTTTACTTCCTGTTGCCCCACTATCTTTCCGCTCTGCTGGTTGCCATTGCCTTTCGCTTTGCCCTCAGCAAAAAAATCCCCAAAGCTCCTATCGATAGCCGTCGCCAAACCTGGAGGGAAACCTTTCGGGAGTTTGCAAAGCCCACTGGCCCCTCGGTAGACGTGGGAGAAATGCTCTCCAGCAGCATTATGAACGCCATTTCCACTGTGCTGCAAATCGGCGGATTCATCGTGCTCTTTGGAGTAGTCACCGCATTACTAGAGGAAGTTGACGTGCTGTACTGGCTTTCCTATCTTCTCTCTCCCATTTTTGGCGGACTGGGTATTGATGAAAAAGCGACGTATGGCTTTTTGTACGGTTTGATGGAGATCACCGGCGGCATTTCCAGAATCGCCACAGTGGATATGCTCCAGGCAGGTAAGCTGTGCCTCATTAGCTTTCTCATCTCCTTTGGAGGGCTCTCCATCCATGCCCAGACTCTCTCCCTCTTGGGCAAAACAAAAATAAACGCCAAGTACTTCAGCGTTCTCAAATTTCTCCAGGGTATTGTATCTGCCAGCCTCACTGGATTGTTGCTGCAAATTCAGCGGCCAGTCAGTGTGTTTCATCCCAGTCCACTGCCCTCCATGCCTTCTATCTTCAGCTATATCAGCGTAGGAATACTAGTGATCTCTCTTATCTGTTTGGGGATTTTCTTTTGGCGGAAGCGCTCTCGCGGGATATGACATGGCATACGAAAGCACGCCAAACAATCCATTGAAAGCGTTTTATCCCTCACCTTTTTAGCAATGAATCGTGCCGGCCAGCGTGACGCTGGCGCCCTCCGGGCGGAGAGCGACTGCAAAAAAGGAGGAAAATTCTCTTTTTTGCTAAGTTAGGGTGGAGAATTTCTAACTACATTTTCATTTTACTCCATTTCCTTCCAGATGAAAAGGAATTTTTTTACTTTTTCCCCCTTTTTCTGTCATTTTTTCCCATAATTTAGGTGCGAACCTCCCGGCATTTTCTGTTCACTTGGGGTTCGCACCAACGATTTATCTCGTAGCTCTTTCTCAATCCCCTGTGCCCAGTCCATTTGACTTCTCTTTACCGGCAGAGTATCTCTCTCCCCTGCATCCTATCGCCAAACCATCCAACTGGATCTTCACACCATTTTTCCATAGGCCCCCATTCTCTTCACTTTGGAGATATCCTCATCACAGCAACACCTTCCGCCCCTTGTCA
>CAJJPW010000412.1 GCA_905193725.1 uncultured Eubacteriales bacterium | reverse complement strand
TGTTGCATTGTTTTGTGTCTGGCTGGGCAACGGACTTTGGCACGGGGCAGGGTGGCATTATATCTTCTTTGGCATGTACCACTTTGCACTCATTTTATGCGGTAAAATCTTGGAGCCTTCAGCGATTTTTTTAACGGAAAAGCTGCATATTCGGAGGGACTGTCTCCCCTACCGCTGTATGCAAATTGGGCGCACCGCCGTATTGGTCTGCATTGGCGAGCTGTTCTTCCGCGCTCACGGTCTTAGAGCTGGGTTCTCCATGGTCCAAAAGATCGTTACAGATTTTTCTCTGGCTTCTTTCCACAATAGATCCCTCTTCACTTTGGGAGCGGACAAATACGATTTTCTGATTGTATGCCTTGCATTGGTTGTCGTCTTTATTGTGGGAATTTTGCAGGAGAAGAACATTTCTATCCGGGAGAGCATTGCCTCCAAGCACATCGCTGTCCGGTTTTCTGTCTACTACGGTCTCATCCTGTTGGTGGTCGTCTTTGGTGCTTATGGCAGAGGATACGTTCCCGTTGACCCCATATACGCTGGATTTTGAGGAGGTATGGAACATGGTTTATGTAAAAAGAATCTTTTGCTTTCTCGCATTTATTGTCGGCCTTGCCGTGCTTTTCGTGGCAGCATCCTTTGTGTTGATGCCCAAAAACAACATGGCTGAATTCGGCATGGAAGAAGTTTCCGCCAACGGGATTCTGGGGGAAAAGGAAAACTCGATTGATATTTTGGTGTTAGGAGATAGCGAGTCGTATTCTGCCTTTATTCCCGCGCAAATTTGGAAGGAAAAGGGATACACTTCTTATGTGTGTGGAACCAGTGGCCAGACGCTGGATTATTCTGTGATGCTGCTCCATCGCGCCTTTGAAAAGCAGTCTCCCAAATTTGTAATTTTGGAGACTGACGCCATTTATCGGAAAGTACCCCGCGGTAAAGCAGCAGTTTCTAGGCTTTCCCCGTATCTCCCCGTCTTTCAGTACCATGACCGCTGGAAATCCCTTGGGTGGCACGATTTCAAGGGAAAAATCTCATATACATGGACGGATGATTACAAAGGCTATAAGTACGTCACAACCGTTGCCCCCAGTGTGAAGGCCGACCATATGAAACCCACAAACGCCATTGCCGAGATTCCTCCACAGAATATCCAATACGTCAAAGAACTCAAGGCATTTTGTGACGAAAATAACGCCAAGTTCCTATTACTCAGCACCCCTAGCACTGTAAATTGGAATTATCCACGGCACAACGGCATTCAAAAGCTGGCGGAGGAAATTGGCTGCGAATATATCGATTTAAATCTAATGAATGAACAAATCCAGATTGACTGGTCCCAAGATACCCGGGATGAGGGCGATCACTTAAATCACTCTGGTGCGATGAAGGTAACTCACTTCCTTTCTGAGTATCTCTCCCAGACAGGGATGCTCATCGATCACCGCCCAGACCCAGAATACGCCAAGTGGCACGACTGTCTTAAAAACATCGATGTGTAAGCCCAATGCTCCAAAATCAGTGAATTTATCATCTAGGCGGCACCATCTTCTTACATCATTTACCGGGGCCTCACTTTCCTTTTGAACCTTTTGCTACCCCGGTATC
>CAJJPW010000411.1 GCA_905193725.1 uncultured Eubacteriales bacterium | reverse complement strand
TCAACCGCCCGGCCAACAGCATTCAATGTTCTGTTTTTTCGGTATCTGCTATTCTTGCCGAAACTGGTGTAAAACTAACGCTACATCCGGCTAAATCCGCCTCGGAAGCACACCCTTATGGGGGGACTGGTGGAGTTTTAAGCGTTTTTATGTTTAATCTTTTCCAGCCATTGCCGCTGCTTGATGGGTGGGAGACAGCTGAAATTCTGGCATATGTAAAAAGTTGTCTCTCCATCTAGCACCCGATATTCATCCGTTGCCCGATCCAGTACTTTGACAAGGGCATCTGTAGGCACGAGAACAGGAAGTTCGCCTAACTCATCGCTTCCCTTGACTACAGTAATCATAGCAGGTGGCTCAAAATGATCCGAAAGAGCGATCAGAAACATAGCATAACCAGTAGGGTATTTTGCTGCCTCACCGGATAGATACGCCAGTTGTTTTTGCAACACTTCTTTGGTCTCTTGGTCAGGCATCAGCTGGTTTAAGCGTGTGAGATTATAGGCCATCAAAGAGTTCCCACTGGGAACCGCGCCATCATAGCATTCCTTGGGACGAAAAAGGAGCGTCTCATGATCCGCGCTGTACAGATAAAAACCACCATGTTCTGCATCGAAATATTGCAATATGACTTTATTTGCGAAATGCTGTGCGCGATCCAGGAAGGAACGATCAAGCGTCGCTTCATAAAGGGAGAGCAAGGCGAAAATGTAACTGGCATAATCGTCCAGAAAGCCTTTTTCACCCCATGTGCCATCGCGAAAACTGACATACAGCGTATCGGCATCACACAAATTGTTTTCTATCAATTTCTGAGTCTGTTTTGCCACTGCAAGATACTTGGAAGTGCAGCTAGATCGGTATAACGCACAGAGCGCTGCAATCATGAGAGAGTTCCACGAGGTTAAAACTTTGTCATCTGTATGCAGCTGAGTGCGATGTTTGCGATAGTTGCGAACGATGGGAAGAAAATTGTCAAAGGGATGATCTGCAAGATCTTTTGTTTGAAGGAGATTAGGAACGCTCTTTCCCTCAAAGTTTCCCTTTGGAGTGATCCCATAGTGCTTGTTAAAAGCAGCCCCATCTTTTTCTCCTAATAACTGAGTCAGTTCATCTGGAAGGAATGCGTAGTATTTGCCCTCTTCACCGTCGCTGTCCGCATCTTGTGCACTGTAAAATCCACCTTCTGAAGACATCATTTCTGTCAAGAGATAAGAAGCCGTTTTCTCAGCAATCTCTTTGTATAATGAATTTTTAGTAATATCATATGCCTTACAGTAAGCGAGTATCAGCAGCGCATTGTCATAGAGCATTTTTTCAAAGTGTGGAATCAGATAAAAACGGTCGGTAGAGTAACGGCAAAATCCATAACCGATATGATCAAAGAGACCTCCCGCATACATGTGTTGAAGCGTCCCTTCTGCCATTGCCAGGGCCTGCTGATTGCCATGTTTGCTGTATTGTTGAAGTAAAAAAAGCAGATTATGGGGGGCAGGAAATTTGGGGGCCCTGCCGAAGCCGCCGTATGATTCATCATAGCTTTTACGATAGAGGCGAAGAGCGTTGCCTATCAGGGATTCATCCGTCTGGTAGGAGGAAGGCTGCTCTT
>CAJJPW010000410.1 GCA_905193725.1 uncultured Eubacteriales bacterium | reverse complement strand
TGGCCAGCTTGCCGATGGTGGTGGTCTTGCCCACTCCGTTGACTCCTACCACCAAAATCACACAAGGATAGGTGATGTTCGCCTCAGGAGGGGTGATCAGCTCCTCCACAATCTGGATGAGCACCTGTTTTACCTGAGGGGTCTCGCTGATCTTTTCCTCTTTGATTTTGGCACGGAGCGCCTCCATGATCTTCATGGTGGTGGCCACGCCTACGTCGCATAAGATGAGAGTCTCCTCCAACTCCTCTAGAAAGTCCTCATCTACTTTTTTAAAGGAGGACATGAGATCGCCGATCTTTCCCGATAGGTTGTCTCTGGTCTTCGTCATGCCCTGTTTTAGTTTTTCAAAAAAGCCCATGTTATTTGCTCCTTTAGCCTCTTTATCTGATGTGATCCTAAGGGTTGTCTGGCAGCTGACCTGCCTTGGAGATGGGAAATCCCACCTCCTATTGGCAAGCCAGCCGATAAAAACCGTGGGGACCGGGTGTCATAAAGACGCGTGTATTTATCTCCAGACAACTGTTAAAATTATACCCTGTTTGAGGCGGTTTTTCAATAGATGAAAGCTGCTAAGTGGCGTTTGACTGACCTTTGCTCTCGTCTGGCTCTTGCGCATCCACACCTAACCCCTCATCTCATTACATATTACAGCAGGGATCCCAATGCTACAGATTGTTCATCAACTACGCCTATTCCAATCCCAATTTCTCAAGGAGGCATAAAAAAGAGAAAATGCGGATCCCACACCTTCTCTTTTGCTCAATAACAATTGTCTATTGCAGCCGCACCGAGATCACCTTGGAGACTCCCTTTTGCTCCATGGCAATGCCGTACAGGGTGTCGCATATGGCCATGGTGGGTTTTCTGTGGGTGATGACCAAAAACTGGACCTGATCTACCAAGTTCTTCAGGTACTCAGAATACCGGATGACATTTTCCTCGTCCAGTGGGGCGTCTATCTCGTCCAGCAGACACATGGGCGAGGGGTTGATCTTGAGCATGGCAAAGAGCAGTGCGATGGCGGTCAGCGCCCGCTCTCCCCCTGAGAGCAGCGAGATGTTTTGCAGTTTTTTGCCCGGCGGCTGCACGATGATGTCTATGCCGCTGGTGAGCACATCTCCCTCTTCCAGCTTGAGCTGTGCCTTGCCCCCGCCAAACAGCTCCCCAAAGATGGACTGGAAGTGCTGGTCGATCTGCCGGAACTTGCTCATAAAGTGCTCTTCCATGGTGTGCATGAGCTTTTCGATCACCACGTTCAAGTCGTCCTTGGCCTTGCCCAAATCCTCCTTTTGGGTCTCCAAAAAGTCCACCCGCTCTTTTACCCGGTTGTAGTCGCTGATGGCGCCGGGGTTGATGGGGCCCATCTGCTTCATCTCATCCCGAATCTGCCGAATCCGCTGGCCGGTCTTTTGGGGGCTGAAGTCCTGCTGCCGGTAGGGCTCTGCTCCGGCGTAGGTGAGCTCGTAGTCCTCCCACACTTTGTTTTGCATGGCCTCTAGGCTGTCTTGCAGTTTGCCCAGCTGGTTTTCCGTCCGGTATATGTTTTCCATCAGGCCGGTATTTTGGTCCTTTGCCTGCTCGATATCCCGCCGAAGCTGGGCCGCCGCCTGTTTATAGGCGG
>CAJJPW010000409.1 GCA_905193725.1 uncultured Eubacteriales bacterium | reverse complement strand
GCTGCTGCAACAGGCCGCTGAAGATGGAGCGATTGCCCTCCTCCAGCTCTTTGCGCATGTCCACGATGTCCACCTTGGGCAGAGAGAGCCCGCTGGCCCTGTGTTTTAGCTCCACCAGCTGGTAAAAGCCCTTTTGTGCCATGTAATACGTCTCAATGCTGGGGGTAGCGCTGCCCAGCACCAAAACCGCGCCATTTAACTTGCACCGCAGCCGGGCGATTTTTGCCGCCTCGTATCTGGGGTGGTTATCTGCCCGGTAGCTCTGCTCGTGCTCTTCGTCGATGATGATCACCCCGATGTTCTTCAGCGGGGCAAACACCGCAGAGCGGGCGCCGATCACCACCTGGGCTTTGCCGTAGATGATCCCTCTCCACTGGTCGTACCGCTCGCCTTTGGAGAGGCCGGAGTGGAACACCGCCACCTCCTCCTTTAACTGGCTTTGGAACATGTCCACCATCTGGGGGGTGAGGGAGATCTCCGGCACCAGCAAAATAGCGGTCTTACCCATGGCCAGGCATTTTCGGATGACCTGAATGTACACCAGCGTCTTGCCAGAGCCGGTAACGCCGTGGAGCAAAAACCGGTGTTCGCTGCCCAGGCGACTGCAAATCGCCTCTACCGCCTTTTGCTGCTCTTCGTTTAAGGGAATCTCTTGGGGGTACGTGCGGGTAGCCGCTGATTTTGGGGTGCGCCAAGTCTGCTGCTCCACCACCTGTACCAGTCCCTGCTGGGTGAGGGTTTGGAGGAGTTTTTTCTCCACCTGGCCCACTGGCAACTGTCCCTTTTCCAGCAGAGCGGTGAGGGTTTTATGCTTTGCCGGGGCTTTGATCTGCCCAGCCTTGCCATAGCAGCTCTGTATCAGCGCCTGCCACGTCTCCTTCTCCCCCTCTATCACCTGGGCGATTTGCTGGGTTTTGGGTTTTACCCGGTCTCCCCGCAGTTCGGCGGGAATCATAAACCGGAGGGCAAAGGTGAGGGTGGTGCGATATTCCTTTTTGATGTAGTAGGCCAGTTTGAGCTGTTCTTCTGTAAACACCGGCCGGTCTCCCAAGAGGCGCTCAATTGGCCGAAGTTTCTCCAGAGGATAGGTGCAGGTAGAGGAGGTGCCGATGACAAACCCCTCGATGTGCTGATATCCGAAGGGCACACAGACGCGCATGCCCGCCTGGATCTGCCCTTCTATCTGCTGGGGCACCAGATACTCATAGATTCGATCGATATTGCTATTGGCGATATCTACAACCACTTTGGCAAAAATAGCAGCCATCTCCTTTGTCTTCACTATTTTATTTATTATATCAAATTCTCCGACAATCTTCCAGCAGCGTGACGCTGGACCCCATGCCGCTTATAGAGCGAGAGATTGCCTAAAATTTCAATTCCACGGGAGGAAGCGTGATTGCTGCACCTAATGGCGTTTAGAAAGAGCGATAATTGCGAAAGGTATCATCCTCGGTAGGAATTACAAGAGTGCAAGCACCCCTCTCCGGCCCTGCGGGCCACCTCTCCCCGTAAACGGGGCGAGGCAAGGTAAGCTGAGAAGGGCCTCCCAAGGGAAGAGAGTTTTAGGGGAGTAGAAAGTAGATCAATGGCATGGGGTGCAGCATCATGCTGCCTCCCAAG
>CAJJPW010000408.1 GCA_905193725.1 uncultured Eubacteriales bacterium | reverse complement strand
CGGGACAACGATCGGCGCTACCGATACGCCGAACTGCTTCTGTAGCTTGTGCAGAGAGGTATAGTAATCCGAGTTTTCCTCGTCGATTTTCGAGATGTAGAACATGCGCGGCATTGCCTGCGACTATTATACGACGACACTGCATAAAGGTGCGTTTTATATTCCTGCATATGTGGAGGAGCTGTTAAAAAGTGTTGAGTAAAAATATAGAAGTGTTTATGGGCTGTGATACAGAGTGGCATAAGGCCGAGACCATTTTATTCGGTGCTCCCTTTGATTCCACCACCTCCTACAGGCCGGGCACCCGATTTGGCAGCGGCGCAATCCGTCGGGAGTCCTTTGGCATTGAAAGTTACAGCCCGTATTTGGATAGGGATCTAGAAGATGCTCTGGTGCTAGATGTGGGCGATTTGGAGCTTTGCCTGGGGGATGTATCCAAAGCGCTGAGCCAGATAGAGAAGCAGACAGCAAAAATCCTGGCCGGGGAAAAACGCCCGTTCATGCTGGGGGGAGAACATCTGGTTACCTTGGGCGCTTTTCGTGCCGTAGCCCAAAAATATCCAGATATCCATATCATCCATTTTGATGCCCATGCTGATTTGCGAGAGGATTACCTAGAGGTCAAGCTGTCCCATGCCTGTGTGCTGCGTCGCTGCTGGGAGCGAATAGGCGATGGGAGAATTTTTCAATTTGGCATTCGGTCAGGTGATCGGGTGGAATTTACATGGGGAAAGTCCCATGTATCCACCAGAAAATTTGATTTTGTGGGCCTAGAAGAGACACTGGATCGCCTTACGGGAAAGCCCGTCTACTTCACCTTGGATTTGGACGTACTGGATCCCTCGGTGTTTCCAGGAACGGGAACCCCTGAACCGGGAGGCGTGAGCTTTGACGCCTTGCGCCAGGCGGCGACCATGGTGTGCAGCAAGGCGAATGTGGTGGCCTGTGATGTGAATGAATTGAGCCCACATTACGACCAAAGTGGCGTTTCTACAATTACGGCCTGTAAAATCGTTCGGGAAATGCTGTTGGCTCTGGAAAAATAGCAGTTTTGCTGCTTGATGAAATATGGAAAACTTGGAGGAAGAGGAATATGGGAAAAGCTTTGATCATCGGCGGTGGTGGCTTTTCATCGGTAGCAATCCACAAGTGCTGCCAAAATAGTCAGGTATTTGAGGAGATTTGCATCGCTTCCCGCACGAAATCCAAATGCGACGCTTTAAAAGAAAAATTAGAGGGTACCACAAAGACCAAAATTACCACCGCACAGGTAGATGCCAATCAAGTGGACGAACTGATTGCACTAATCCAAAGAGAAAAGCCAGATGTGGTGCTAAATTTGGCGCTTCCATATCAGGATTTAACCATCATGGATGCCTGTCTTGCTACGAAGACCCACTATGTGGATACCGCCAACTATGAACCAGAAGACACTGCAAAATTTGAGTACTCTTGGCAGTGGGCTTATCGCGAGCGATTTGAAAATGCTGGCATTACAGCGCTGTTGGGCAGCGGGTTTGACCCTGGCGTTACAGGGGTGTTTTCTGCCTATGCCTTGAAACACGAATTTGATGAGATCAACTATATTGACATATTGGATTGCAATGGCGGGGATCACGGCTATCCCTTTGCCA
>CAJJPW010000407.1 GCA_905193725.1 uncultured Eubacteriales bacterium | reverse complement strand
CATGGCAAAAAACGGCCTTCAGCCAGAAAACGTGTATTCCATCGGCGTAGACGGGCAGCAGATTTACCTCAAACAGCCCGATCACGAAAAGATCAGTCAAATGAGCCCTGAGGAAAAGGCAGACCTGCCCGGTCGCTGGCTCAAAGACATCTATGCCAACGGCATTGTGCTGGGTGACTCCTCTGTGTGCGCCGCCCATACCAACGTGACCACTGTAACCACTTTCCGCCCCTCTGACCATGCCATTGGTGGCAACGGCGCTCCCATGATGCAGTACTTGGATTATGTGTTATTCCGCAATAAAAAGCCCATCATGACCCTTAACATCGGCGGCATCGCCAACGTCCATCTGGTATACAAAGACCGGAGGAAGATGATGGCCTTTGACACCGGCCCTGGCAATATCATGGTGGATTATATGGCCAAAAAATACTTTGGCAAGAACTACGACCCAGATGGGCAAATCGCTGCGCAAGGAAAAGTGTGCGAGGAGATGCTATCCGAGCTGATTCAGCACCCTTATTTCAGTCGCAAGCTTCCCCGCTCTGCCTGGCGGACAGATTTCGACACGGATTTTTCCGAAGCCATGCGCCAAAAATATCCTCAGCTCTCAGATGAGGATGTAATGGCCACCTATGCGGATTTTACCGCCTACTGTATCCCTGCCCAGCGGCTGGCAGAGATCGACCAGCTGGTAGCCAGTGGCGGCGGCGTGCGCAACAAAACCATGATGCAGATGATCCAAGCTCGCCTGCCCAAGGGCATAGAACTCATCACATCTGATGCATACGGGATTCCCCCCCAATACAAGGAAGCACTCAAGTTCGCCACCCTGGCCTATGCCACTCTGCACCGGGCAGCTGACAATATCCCAGCGGCTAGCCATGCCGGGCACTACACCCTCATGGGAAAAATCGCCTTGGCTCCCCGCTATGCGTTGGGCACACAGGACGAATAATTATTACTCTAGGGGGATAGTCCTCTGGGCAATCCCCCCTAGCACAGCAAGTGAGGCATCTTTATGAAATACAAATTTTCCCCTTCTCTCATGTGCATGGATTTGTTACACGTAGAGGAGCAAATCCGCAAATTAAACCGCCATGCCGATTACCTTCATATCGATATTATGGATGGGCACTATGTGAAGAATTTCGCCCTCTCTCCTGCTTTTGTCCGGCAAATACGCCCCATTGCCACCTTGCCTTTAGACGTGCACTTGATCATGGATCACCCAGAGGACTATCTTCAGGAGGCTCTAGATGCCGGAGCGGATATCATCACCCCTCTGGCAGAGCAGCTCAACCCAAATGTGTTTGGCATCATCTCCGCCATCCATCAGCAGGGACGTAAGGCCGGGGTTTCCCTCAACCCCGCCACTCCCTTGGAGCATATTCTGAGCTACGCCCATCTTTTAGATAAGCTGACCATCATGACCATCGAGCCTGGCTTTGCAGGCCAGCCCTTTTTGCAGGAGACGCTTTCTAAAATCGCCCAGGCCAAAGAACTGCGAGATCGCTACCACTTTCACTACGAAATCGAGATAGACGGTGCCGGACGGCAAAACACCTTCTCCAAACTCTATCAGGCAGGTGCAGAAGTGTTTGTAGTGGGTGCCTCCGGCCTATTCACATTGGAT
>CAJJPW010000406.1 GCA_905193725.1 uncultured Eubacteriales bacterium | reverse complement strand
CCGACACGAACTTGGCAAAGCCCTCCCGCTCCGCCAGAGCGTTTGCCTTGCACAGCTGCCAGGCAAAGCAGTTGGAGATGCCGATATACCTCGCTTTTCCCGCCCGGACCATTCGATGCAGTCCTTCCATGATCTCATATAGTGGGGTTTGGTAATCCCACATGTGGTAAATGTATAGATCCACATAATCCATGCCAAGATTTTTCAGGCTTTGATTCAGCATGCGCTCAATGTGCTGTTGCCCCGTAATTCCCGCATCGATTTCGTCCTGGGTGCGGGGAAGGAATTTTGTGGCCACAACCACTTCCTCTCGCCTTGCAAAATCCCGAAGTGCACGGCCTAGATATTGCTCACTGGTGCCGCTTTGATAGGCGATGGCCGTATCAAAAAAGTTGATGCCCAGCGCCAAACCGCGTTTGATTATCTCGCGGCAGTGTTCCTCGTCAATCGTCCAAGTGTGTTGTCCGCGCTTTGCATCGCCAAACCCCATACACCCCATGCAGATTCTAGAAACCCGCAAATCTGATTTTCCCAGCACTGTGTATTGCATCTTAAAACGCCTCCTTTAGCAGATGGATTTTCCCAGCGCATAGGCCAATTGGGGAAATTCTGTCTGAGATGTCATGGAAACAGTGCCGCAATGGGTACCTAAAATTTGGCCTTGATCTTGAAAGTGCAAATACTGGCAGAGGGTCTCATAATGGGCCTTGATCTCTCGCATTGTCCAATCATTGTCATCCCATGCGGCCACGATTAACGCGGTTTTTAAACCTTTTGCAGTCAACTGCCCGTTAAAGCTGTAAAACCGGTCTATGACGGTTTTGAGCTGTGTGGAAAAGCCAAAATAATAAAGGGGAGTTACAAATACTGCCATATCCGATTCCAGTATTGCTTGGCGCAGCTCCACCATATCGTCCCTTTGGCAGCAAGGGCCGGTCATGCCACAGACATCGCATCCCAGACAGGGATGAAGATTGGCATGGCCTGCATCAAAGATGCTGATCTGATGTCCCTTTTCCTTGGCGCCCTTGATAAAATGATCTGCCAATAGATTGGAAGAGCCGTTTTTATGAGGACTGCTTTTGATCACTAGTATTTTCATATGCTTCCTCCTATTGCCCCAGGTCAATGCTCTCTAACCACTGGGTCAGGTCATCCTCTATATGAGAGGTATCTACTCGCATACCCTGAACGACGGTAGCAGAGGGCTCTAAACGTTCGATTTCATCAGCAGCGCTGGAAATGCCGCTGCTGCCACTGGTACAGAAAGGAGCGATGACTTTTCCAGATAGGTCATAGGCATCAAAGAAGGTGTAGAGAATTTTAGGAAGACTGCCCCACCAGATGGGAAACCCTACGTATATCACATCGTAATCGTCGATGTTTTCTATACTGCCCGAAATAGCAGGCCGAGCAGTTGGGTCGTTCTGCTCGATATTGGCACGGCAGGAATCGTCATTATAGTCCAAATCCTCCTCCGTATAGGGCTGCTGTGGCACGATCTCATAGATGTCTGCACCGCGCATTTCTCCCAACATTTGAGCGACTTGCTGTGTATTGCCAGTGGCGGAAAAATAGACCACGAGCTCGCGGCTAGAAGACTCGCTTGGCTGAACAGCCGAAGGGGCAGCGCTGCTAGAGG
>CAJJPW010000405.1 GCA_905193725.1 uncultured Eubacteriales bacterium | reverse complement strand
ATAAAAGAAGAGAATCCCGAAGCCTAGAGATTCTCTTCTTCTGTCAATTCCCCACCTTTTTTTATGTTTGATCCATGGTGCTAAGCTGTCAATTTATTCTTCCTCACTGCTGATTATTTCCCCAGTGTTTTTTCTTCTCCTTCAGTTTTGCTCTCCTTTCCTCGGTTCCCCGTTCCGCCAAGCCCAACTTTTCCTCTTCCCAGTCTGCCTCTCCTCTTCCCAGCTTGCCTTTCTTCTTCCTAGCTTGCCTCTCCTCTTCCCAGCTTGCCTTTCTTCTTCCCTCAGATTTCAAGTAGCCCCCCTGCTCCCCTGAACTATCCGAGTGTCCCTAAAAATATTGTCTTTTGAGATTTTGTATCATAAATCTGGCCTCTTGCACCACATCCGTTGGGCCCAAAATTTTAGCTCGTCCACCGAATTGAAAAACCCAAGCAAAAAAGTTAGGGCTAGCAGCCACCTGGACGTGAGCGATAAACTTTCCATTGTTGCAATTGGTGAAAGGAGTATCTGTACCAAATCGATCCACTACAACGCCAGCTAATGCAGCATCAAACTCAATGATCACATTTTTTTCCGTTCCTGCAAACATGCCAAACATTCTTTGAGCATAATCCACAGGATCAATATCATCTGCCATGAGGACTCTAGGTTGATCGAGAATCTGAATCTGAGTCATTTTGTCAACGCGATAATGAGTAAGCCTGTTTGCCGCTTCATCATAAGCAATTAGGTAATAATATCCAGAATCCCAGGATAGGATTAGGGGATTTACTAAATAGATTTTCCCATTGCGCCGAAAACGCAGCTTCTTTTCTACTGTATATTCTAAATAGCGAAAACTCATTTTGCGATTCTGTCCAATGGCCCTGTGGATATAATCCACATTATAGTAAATACATTCATTTTCTGCCTTGACCCTACCCGTTACATATACTTGGCGCTCCATTTGTTTTGCTTGATGAATACTTGTAAGACTATCCAATTTTTCAATCAACTGCTTAGATTTTTTGCGAGTAATGAACTTAGATGTCTGGACGATATCCACCAATAGCTTTACTTCTGCTAGTTCAAATGGTCTACTTGCCAAATAATAATCGTGGGTTTTACTTTTGCGTCTTTCAATATCAAAACCAAAGAGTTTCAGCGTCTCTATATCGCTATAAATTGATCTTCTTTCCGCATTTAACCCTTGCATTTGCAGTTTAGCTATGAGCTGAGGAATTGTAAGCGTATGATCTTCATCCGTTTGCTCCCAAAAAATTCGCATCAAATGCAAAAGTCTCAATTTGGGATTCCCATTTTTCAACATATCCTACACCACCTAATTTTCACGAAGCCGAATCGTAACTTATCTTTATTTTAATATTATCAAAGATACTGTACATTTGTACGTACAGTAAAAATATTTTAGTAATTATTGTATATTTTACTATAAAATATCGAAGAAATACTAGTGAATTACTGTTGGCATAAAAAAAGCACCCCATACAATAGTTTGCACAGAATACTCAACATTATAAGCGCTATTCAATACTGCAAAATATAAAGTGAAGAGCCCTCTACGGCGAAGGCTCTTCTAAAAAATAATAAAAGGGTGGGGATTGACTAGTATTGCATAGAAAACTATGCTTTACTTATCGTTTTTTTTTTATTATAA
>CAJJPW010000404.1 GCA_905193725.1 uncultured Eubacteriales bacterium | reverse complement strand
CATCTTGAGCAAGCTGTTTTGCAATATCCAGCTGTCCTTCATCTACCGCCAGGGAGGGAATATCGTGCTCAACGCCTACCGGGTGAACCAGGGAGAGAGCATCGAGTACTTTGAGAGCGGCGAGTTCGTGTTCAAAGAGGTGCTCAACGTAAACCAATGCCTCAACCTGGTGTTGCGCTGCTACAGCCAGATTTTGGATCAAAAGCTGTGTGATATCGACGAGCTCCAGGTGCTCTGCCCGGTGAGGAGAGGCGTCTTGGGGGTGGAAAAACTCAACGAGAGCCTCAAGGAGCAGATCAACCCCAAAAGCCCCTTAAAGCAGGAGATCAAGTACTTAGATACTTGGTTCCGCCAAGGGGATAAGGTGATGCAGACGTCTAACAACTACCAAAAACAGTGGTATACCGTGGGCCAAGAGGCGTATTACCAAAAGGGGCAGGGGGTCTTCAACGGGGAGATCGGCCATATCGTGAAGATCGACGAGCGAGCCCGCCAGCTGACCATCCTGTTTGACAAAGAGCGGCAGGCCATCTACCAGTTTGACGAGCTGGACCAAATCGAGCACGCCTATGCGGTGACCATCCACAAAAGCCAGGGCAGCGAGTTTGACTATGTGATCATCCCACTGTTATACTCCCAAAGCTACTTTTTGACCCGCAACCTGCTGTACACCGCCCTCACCCGGGCCAAGAAAAAGGTGATTTTGCTGGGCTCTAAGAAGACCGTCCAGTTTATGATAGACAACTTGAGCACCCGGTCTCGCTTTTCCGGACTGCTCTGGGAGCTCAAGGAGTACGGCAGGCTGTTTGGCAGGCTTTCCCAGCAGGAAAAACAGTGAGAACTTGGCCGGCGAGCACACAGGCGGTGGAGACACCTCGCCATGGGTTTGAAAGGAGGGAAGAGGCAGATGGAAAAGCGCTTAAAGCGGGGAGGAGAGATCCTATTGGATTTTTTCTACCCGCCCTTAAAACACTGTGTCTATTGCGGGACAGAACAGAATTTGGTGGGAGATCACCTCTGTAAAGAGTGTGAAAAGCGGCAAGAGCAGTTGGAAATTCCCAGAGCCTTTGTCCTGGAAAACCATCTCGTTCATAGCCTCTACCGGTACGACGGCATCGTGAAGGACTTGATTCACCGGATGAAATTCGGCAAGGCCAGCTATCTCTCCAGGTATATGGCCCAGCAGATGGCCGGGTATATCCACAGGCGCGGCCTTGAGGTGGATTTTCTCACCTTTGTGCCCATCCACAAAAGCCGCTATCGGGTGAGGGAGTTCGACCAGTCCGAAAAACTCTGCAAATTTCTCGCGGAAAACCTGCAAATCCCCTTTGGCGCACTGCTGAAAAAGACCAAGAAGAATAGCCCTCAATCCTCCCTGCATCAAACCGAGAGGCGGCAAAACGTGAAGGGCGTGTATCAGCTGGAGCCAAAATGGGAGGGAAAACTGGAGGGCAAAGTGGTTTACCTGATCGATGATGTGCTCACAACGGGCAGCACAGCACTGGAGTGCGCGAGAGTCTTAAAACCCACCAAGGCGGCGGAGATCCACATTTTCACCTTTGCCAAAAGCGGACTTTGAGAAAATGGATTGATTTTTTTCCCAATTCATCCTATAATATGACTTACTGTTGTACATGAATAGGTCTGTGGTTGAAAGTCGA
>CAJJPW010000403.1 GCA_905193725.1 uncultured Eubacteriales bacterium | reverse complement strand
AGAATTCCCGCGTTCTACTGTGAGGACTGTGGGGAGATGACGGTGAGCAAAGAAGACATCACAAAGTGCCCCAAATGCGGCAGCACTCACATCCACCAAGATGAAGATGTGCTGGATACCTGGTTCAGCTCAGGACTATGGCCGTTCAGCACGCTGGGCTGGCCGGAGGATACGCCAGAACTCAAGTATTTCTACCCCACAGATGTGTTGGTAACAGGGTACGACATCATCTTCTTCTGGGTTGCCCGAATGATCATCTTCGGCATGGAAGTGATGGGCAAAGCCCCATTCCACACGGTGAATATTCACGGCATCGTGCGGGATGCACAAGGCCGCAAAATGTCGAAATCCCTTGGGAACGGCATCGATCCACTGGAGATTATCGACCATTACGGCGCCGATGCACTGCGCATTAGCTTGGCCATTGGCGTGAGCCCAGGGAGCGACATGCGCTTTACCGAAAAGAAGGTAGAGGCCTTTGCAGGGTTTGCCAATAAGATTTGGAATGCCGCTCGATTTATTTTGATGTACGCAAAGGATGAGCCCATCCAAGAGGTGGACTTTGAAAAGTTAAACATCGCGGATAAGTGGATCATCGGCCTGCTCAACACAGCAGTAAAACAGATCACAGAAAACATGGATCACTATGAGCTGGGTCTGGCAGCGCAAAAAATTTACGACTTTATCTGGAGCGAGTTCTGCGATTGGTATGTGGAGATGACCAAACCCAGACTCTATGGAGACGATAAAGAGGATAAGGCACGGGCCATCAGCGTGCTAGTTTACGTGCTGAAAAATGCCCTGAAGCTGCTCCATCCCTTTATGCCATTTGTCACGGAAGAGGTATTCCTGTGTTTGAGCGACGAGCCTACGATTATGAGAAGCTCATTCCCGGCGTATGATGAGGCCCTCACTTTTGAGAGAGAGCAGCAGATTATGGAGGGCGTGAAGGACATGATCCGGGGTATCCGCAATGCCCGGGCAGAGCTGGGCGTAGCGCCCAAGGTAAAAGCTCAGCTACTCATCAAGGCAGAGGATACTTCTTGGATTGACGAGACCACAGAGTACTTTAAAAAGCTGGCCTTTGCCCAGGAGGTAGTGCTGCTGAAGCCGGAGGAAGAGGTGCCAAATGCCATCTCCTATGTGAATCCCTTAGGAGAGGCGTTTATGCCACTGGCACAGATCATCGACGTCCAAAGCGAGATTAAGCGCTTAGCGGAGGAGGCGAAACGGCTGGAGGGAGAGATTAAGAGAGCCAGCGGAAAATTGCAAAACCAGAACTTTGTGAGCAAGGCGCCAGAAAAAGTGGTAGAAGAAGAGCGGCAAAAACTGCAAAAATATCAGGATATGAAGCAAAAGGTAGAGGAGAGAATGATCCAGATGGAAAAGCTCGCATAAGGGCTCTTCCATCTGCTATGGAACGATAGGAAGTGAGCTGCGGAGAAATTCTATTTGCAAGAATGAGGCCGTGTATTATATAATAAAAAGATAAAGGTAAAATGAATCCTCATTTTGAGTTTGCAAAGAAAAGCGGTGTTGATGATCTATGGAAATACTACATATTGCAGGTACCAATGGAAAGGGACAAGCAGCCCTCTATGGGGCACAAATACTCCAAAAGGCGGGGATATCCTATGGCGTATTTCTGTCTCCTCATCTAGTTCGCGAGACCGAGCGTATTCAGGTAA
>CAJJPW010000402.1 GCA_905193725.1 uncultured Eubacteriales bacterium | reverse complement strand
ATCCGGGTCTGAATGGGCACGTTGTTCTCGCTGACGCCCATGAGCATGATCGTCCCCTCTGGGTTGATCAGGTCGATAATCTGCTGAATGGCCCCCTCGCTGCCCTGGCCGCCCACGCACTCAAAGGCGTGGTCTAATGCAAAGCCCTCTGGCACCTCGTCCACATGAAAGGTGTAGTCCGCAAAGGAAAAGTAGTTGAGCTTCTGCTCGTCCAGCCCAAACACGGCCACCTTGCTCTCGGGGGATTTTTTCTTCAGCAGCAGACTGGTAATGTACCCCAAATTGCCGTCTCCAAATACGCCGATCACATTTCTAGTGCCGTGGGAGAACTTCAAAAATGTATCCACCGAGTGCATAGCCACGCTCACCAGCTCGCAAATGGCGGCGATTTCGTTGGGGATCTGGGAGTAACGCACCACTCTATCCCGGTGCATGGCCACATATTCCTGGGTAAACCCGTCATAGCCGCTGGCCCGAAATTTAGAGGAGTAGAGGTAGTTCTCCGCAATGTCCGGGTTCTTCTCCATGGGAGTATTGGGTATCATCAGCACATGGTCCCCTGGCTGGAATTGGCCCTTTCTATCGTACACCACTACGCCGGCCGCCTCGTGGATTAGCGCCATGGGCAACTTTTTCTTCAGGGTCTTTTTGTCCCGGTTGCCGGTGTAATACCGCTGGTCTGCCGCACAGATAGAGAGATAGGTGGGCCGGACGATTACGTCGTCGGTATCTAGGCTAATGTCCTGAAAGCTGATGGCCAGTTGCCGTGGCGCCACCAGCTGAATCACCTGGTTGATCATTGATCCGCCATCCCCTCTTTGAGAATCGCCCTAGCCACTTCCAGGTCATAGGGGGTGGTTACTTTGATGTTGAACACCTCTCCCAGCACTACTTTGACCTGTGTCCCCTTGAGCACACAGATCTTACAGGCGTCGGTGAGCACGCTCTTCTCCTCCTGGGTGAGCGCCTGATAGTTCTCCCGCAGCGTCCGAATGCGAAAGCTCTGAGGGGTCTGTCCCTGGTAGAACTTGTCCCTAGGTGGGATCTCGGTGAGCATGTTCCCGTCGTTGGAGCGGACGATGGTGTCCGTGGCGGGGATGATGGTATCGCAGGCCCCGTATTGCAGCGCCGCGTTGATGTTATCTTCGATAATACGATAGGTGAGGAAGGGTCGCACCGCATCGTGGGTCACGATCACGTCGCTTTCCCCTATGCCAAACTCCCGCTCAATGGCGTCGCAGATGTTCATGATGGTGCCGTTCCGGTCTGCACCGCCCTCACACACCTCCACCCGGTCGGTCTGCCCGATGTACTTGTGGATGATATCCTTGGTGTGCTCGATGTACTCTCTCACACACCCTACAAAGATCTTCTCAAAACGGCTGTTGAGCAAGAACTTCTCAATGGTGTGGATGATGATGGGCTTATCCACCAGCATCAAAAACTGCTTGGGCATGTTGGTATGCCCCATCCGCTTGCCCTGTCCACCTGCCAGGATTCCTGCATAGATCAATCGATTATCCCCCTTACCGCTGCTGTGCAAAGCACAACTCGCTCGTTATTTTTTTCTATAGTATAAGTCATCTGCCTCATTATATTCCCACTCGTTAAGGGAAAGAGGCTCTTTATCCTTTTTCAGCTCGGTACCGATGAGCTCATCTAACTGCTCCAAAGTCGGGATTCCCTCCACCGCGCCATATTG
>CAJJPW010000401.1 GCA_905193725.1 uncultured Eubacteriales bacterium | reverse complement strand
ATTTGCCGCCCACGGGCTCTCCAAAGACGTCTTGTCCAATGTGCCAAAGGGGAGCGCCCAGGAGATGAAGGCTGCCCTAGAAGGGGGCATGAGCCCCATGTTTAACGAGGCTCTCTTTCCCCTGCTCCAGTATAAAGTCCGAACCATGTCCACCAAAGAGCTCGGGGATATCTACGAGGTGTCCGAGGGGCTAGAGCACAAGATAAAAAAGGCCGTAGGCTCTGCCTCCAGCTATGAAGAGTTGATTTTGGAGATCAAGAGCAAACGGTACGCTCTTACCCGCATCAAGCGGATCTTACTGTATATTCTATTTGACATCACCAAATCCACCGCCAAACGGCTGATGGGAGTGCAGCCCTATTATCTGCGGCTGTTGGGCTTCCGAAAAGCCAGCGAGGCGCTGCTGGGGCACATTGCCCAATTCTCCAATCTGCCCCTTGTCACGCAGCCGCTGAACTTTAAAGATAAGCACAAGAGCCTGGAGTTGGATGTGCTAGCCACGGATATCTATATGGGATTGCAGCCAAAACCCAAGCCACCCGGCCTTGACTACTCCCATAAATTCGTCATCGCCTAACCTATGAAAATATTGGCCCGGCAGATCTGCTGGGCCTTTTCCCTTTGCAAAGCTCTATCGGCTACAGAGCGTTTTTCTCCAGTTCTATTGTCTCTGATGCAGACTCGTTGGGCGCGACGCAGTCAGCTGTATTTTAGTCTAATCGTATCAGAATAATATATGCCCTGCTTCCTACCAATTGCCTCGCTTCCAGCGTAACGACTTTATTCGGGGGATTTTTCCTCGCCCACACATTGCTGCCTATCCCTCTACCATCTCTTTTACCTGATCTACCTTCTTTAACATGGCCTCCCGCCCCCGCTGGATGCACAGCTGGGCGTCTTTGGTGGAGTTGGGGTCTATGTGGTATACGTCTGGGATCACCAAAATATCGCTTTTGTAGATTCTGTGTCGGGCGATCTCCCATCCCATGATGTTCATGGTGTTCTGCATGGTACCCAGAGTGTGTTTGGGCACGGGCATTTTCTCCCCGTGGTACGAGACGTCTATGCCAAGTACAACGTCCGCACCCAGATCCCGAGCTGCCCCCACTGGCAGCCGCTCCAGCATGCCCCCATCGATGTAGTAATTGCCGTCAATCTCATAGGGCACAAACACCCCGGGTATGGAGATGCTGGCCCGCACCGCCTGATAGAGAGGGCCCTTATCAAACACCTTGAGCTCCCCCGTGGAGACATCAATGGCCACACAGCAAAAGGGAATATCTGCCTCCTCAATCCGCTTGTTTTTGGTGAGTATTTTTAGCAGTTCTACAATTTTATTCCCCTTGACAAATCCCTTGTTCACCAAGCTGAAATCCAGATAATGGCTCAAGTTAAAGTTTATCGCGTATTTTTCTAAGAAGTAGATGTCGCACCCTGTTACGTAGAGCGCACCGATGAGCGCCCCCATGGAGCATCCTGTGACTACATCGATGGAGATGTTGTGTTCCCGGAGCACCTGTAATGCCCCAATGTGTGCAAATCCCCTGGCAGAGCCAGCCCCCAGCGCCAGCCCAAGTTTTTTCCTTTGGCTCATATTTTTACCTTTCCTTGCATAATATGGTTCCGTAACACCTATGACTTTTACCGCTACACCTGATAAAAGGAGTTTGGTATGAAATTCTCGAGAATTCTATTATGCCTGTGCATTTGTGTTTT
>CAJJPW010000400.1 GCA_905193725.1 uncultured Eubacteriales bacterium | reverse complement strand
TCCCTTTTCCTCCAGAGCCGCAAAAGCCTGCCGCACCGTCGTCCGGCTCACGTGGAAGTGCTCGCACAATTCGTGCTCTGAGGGAAGTAGATCCCCCGGCTTTAATACATGCTCGATAATGCACTGCTCGATGAGTATCATCAGCTTATAGTAGAGGGGAGCCGTACTGCTCATATCTAAATTTCGCTCTAAAATTTCTTCTCGACCCACAACCTTCATTCTCCTTACTCTGTATTTGCAGTAATTTTTTACGAATTTATCCTGAAATGAAAAAAGGCAAATATATCACGACAAATATATCATATCAATCCAAAAACCAATTGGCAATAGCCTAATTTTTCACTTTTCAAAAAATATAAGAAAAAATTTTTGATTTTGTATTGACAAATAAAACAGCCCTGCTTTATAATGTTCATACAGAAATGTAGTAACAAGTATGTATCTAAATTAAAACATATATATCATTACAATTTGTTTCCTTTATAAACTCAATCACAAAGACATCTATTGACGACAGCTGCATCTTTGGAGAATATTTTGCGCATTTGGACCTTTTTCTATCCCATGGAAAAGGGAAAAGATAAGTACATTTCAGTAAAGCGAGGCAAGAACAATGAATCAAACGAGCAACCCTTCCCAGCGCCGCCCAGAGTACGCCCAGTATATCGAACACTCTGTGCTGCGGCCAGATACCACCCAAAAGACCATTCGGCGCATTTGCCAAGAGGCGAAACAGTACGGCTTTGCCGCCGTAGCCATCACCCCCACTCATGTGAAATACGCTGCCTCCCTGCTCAAAGGCAGCGGCATAATGGTAGACGCCGCCATCGGCTTTCCCTTGGGGACCAGCACCACTGCCGTCAAAATGGCGGAGACAGCCGATGCTATCCAAAACGGCGCAGACGAGGTAGATATGGTCATCAACATCGGCGCACTCAAAGACGGCCAATATGACTACGTCCGGCAGGACATGGAGGCTGTAGCCCAAACCGCACACGCGGCCGGTATCAAAGCCAAAGCTATTTTGGAAACCTATCTGCTAACTGACGCAGAAAAGGAAACGTGTTGCCAGCTGGCAGTAGAGGCGGGCATGGACTATGTGAAGACCTGCACTGGCTTTAATGGAGGGAAAGCCACCGTTCACGACATTCAGCTGATGAAGCGAATAGTAGCAGACAGATGCCTTATCAAGGCATCCACTGGAATTGACGATAGAGCTTCCTTTGAGGCTCTCAAAGCCGCTGGCGCCGTCCGTTTTGGCACCAGCAAGGGCATTAAAATTGTGGAGGGAACCCAGTAATGGGCTCATATCAGGAACAATAGAGAGGAGAGATGGTTATTGATCGAATTTAAAGACATCTGTAAATCGTTTTTTGGCAACCCGGTGCTCAAAGACATCAGCTTCCAGGTCAACCCCGGCGAAATTCTGGCGCTAGTGGGCCAAAATGGCGCAGGAAAGAGCACCCTGATGAAAATCCTGTCCGGTGTACATCGCCCAGACAGCGGCCAGGTGCTGCTAGACGGCAAAGCCGCCCACTTCAAAGATGCATCAGATTCGGAAAGGCACGGCATTGGAATTGTGTACCAAGAGCTCAGCGGTATGCCCCATCTGTCGGTAACAGACAATGTGGTGCTGGGCAAAGACCCCAAAACACGCCTAGGATTGCTGGACTTTAAACGGCAAAACCGGCTGGTACAGGATATTTTCGACAGGCTGG
>CAJJPW010000399.1 GCA_905193725.1 uncultured Eubacteriales bacterium | reverse complement strand
TCCTATGTTCACGTGTGGCTTCGTTCTTTCATATACTGCTTTTGCCATTTTTTTAATTCCTCCTAAAATATAAGGGATATAATATAATATTGGAGCGGGTGATGGGAATCGAACCCACGTAGCCAGCTTGGGAAGCTGGAACTCTACCATTGAGTTACACCCGCACCCTAAAAACTCGTCTTGACTCTTATTTTATAAGGTATTCAAATTTTTGTCAATAACTTATTGCGTAAAATAATAAGCGTGAATGAGAAAGATTTTTTCTACTCTCCCATTCACGCGATTGAGACAAAATCCTATCTGCTCTGCATCAGGATATCCAAATGAGCTGTAGCAAATTACGCTTCGCTATTGCTGTCTGTAGACATGGCCTCTTGTGTGCCTTGGCCTTCAATATCCGTGATCATATCATCTGGCACATCTTCTGGGTCTGAGACATCCGGCCCATGCTCCGAAACTTCATTGTACGGCCGGTAATAATCCTGATAGATCTTTTCAGACTCTACCAGATTTCCATCGGAATCGTAATATTCCTTATATACATCTACTTTTTTACCCGTTCTCGCCTTTACAATGATCACCTTCTCGCCAGGCGCTAAATCCTCATTCAGAGTGGACTCTGGTTCACCCGGTTCCACCTCTTCCACAATCTCCGAGCGATATCTCACCTCATAGTCGTGGTTTTTAGGCGGGCCATAAATGCTTACCGTAATTTTCTCGTCTACCCCGCTGCACTCGGCAATGATGTACACAGAAGAGTCGGTGTCATTTTTAATCTTTAAATCTGGGCCGCCGGTGGAGATGGCCGCATCTAACCCAATGGTGATATAAGATGATGGCCAGGAGTGATGGCTTCTATCCACGATATCCAGCTCAGCCAACATGGCCGCGTAGTACAGCGTACTGGAGACTTGGCAAATGCCCCCTCCCGGCTGATCCGTGCTCTGGCCATTTTCCAGCCCTGGCGCCAATGCCCAACCAGCATCTACAGACCGTGGGCCGGCTTCATCATTGATGGACCAAGTTTCCCCCGGTTTAATTTCAATGCCGTTGATGATATCGCACATCTTCCAGATATTGTACTTTCTGCCTTCTCTATCTAAAGTGCCCTCGCTGTACTCCGTAGTATACCGCCCCAGTAGAACCAGTTCCCCTTCTATCATATCCTTGGTGACTTCCGGCTCTATGATTTCCACCTGGGCCTCAAACACTTCTTTATCGCCAGCTAAGGCTTTTTCTATCACTGTGTTCATCAAATCTTCTGAAGCCAAATTATACCCCGGTTGTGCCTCTTGATACACCACTTCCCCCGTAGTAATCATCTGGTTTTCATCCGAGTCCTTTTCAATGGTGATAGCAGCATTTTGGGCTCCTAAGCCGTATTCCTCTCCCTTAGCCACTAAGACCTGCTGGAGATTTTCCCTATCTATCTCATAAGTGAGGTCAAAGTTGACGCCTTCTTGCGCCGCTTTGTCGGCATCCCCTTTGGGGTTATCTCCCGTCCTGCCAAATACCATAGCCTGCTCTAGCACATCTTCCACATTGCTCGTGACCTTAAAATCGCCGCTGGTCAAAACCACTTGTTTGTCGGCTACTGTAAAATTGACTTCCATATTTCCAATGGTCTGAGCCGCTTTTTTGTTCACTACATCCCTTGCCTCTTTTAACGTCATACCGGATACGTCAACCCCTTCTATGCTGACGCCCTCTAGGTATGTGCCACT
>CAJJPW010000398.1 GCA_905193725.1 uncultured Eubacteriales bacterium | reverse complement strand
GGCTGGCCAATTCTTGAAACTACATAAAGTAAAAATAAAAGAGCAATACCGCAACTCAAGATAATCATGATAATAATTGTGGTGGGTATCATGGAAGTGCTTTTTAATATTTCATTAAAAGGGATGATCCCCACAATTTTCCACCCATTCACTGTAGATGCTTTACAGAACGCCAAGTATTCCTCTTTGCCTACGTTGATTTTGTGTGCTTCATCCTGAACGGTAAGATCCAGGTTTTTTAATATTTCATCGCCCTGGCCGTTGGCGGCGAGAGTTGTTTTTCCGGGGGAACTTACCAAGTTTTGATTGTCCTCATTTAAAAGGAAAATCTCTCCTTTTTGCACTAGCTGCATATCAAAATTCTTTTGAAATTTTTCCACCTCTACATCTACCATGACTACGCCGGTTCTATCGCCCGAAAAGCGATCGACAATTGGCACGCCAAAAGTGATCACTTGCTCGCCCACTGTCACTGCGGCAAAAGCCCCTGCATGTGGCTCAAACCATATTCCATCTGTAGAGTCGAGTATTTCTTGATACCACGCTTCCCGTCTGAAGTCAGTATCTTGAAACGTCATCATATTCGATTTGAAACGCGCTCCATTTTCTCCTATCACATAGACGCTTTGAATCGCATCATTATACTGGTTTTGATAATAAAGCTTATTGTTGTAATCCATTCTTTGTTTATATACTTCCTTTGTATCGGAAGGGAGTTCTTCTCTCAGCGGCGTTTGAAATACAGAATCCTGAGAAATCATCACTGCAAAATCCTGCACATTGTTCATGAGCCTATCGTTCTCAAAACCAATTCGGTTAATCATGCTTTCCACAGACTCCTCAGCCATATCGGTGACAACGCTTAGCGAGATATTGTAGGCAACAGAACCTATGATAATGACAGGCGCAATTAATACGATAAAGCACACGATTAGTTTTCCCTTTATGGATCTCATACTGAATTTAGCCATAGAATCACTCCAACATTCAAAACGGCAGATCTTTTGCTCATGGCCATCCACCAAAATGCTCCACAAACTTCACTGAATCTCATTGCAATGGGCTGTTTCACATTTTTTTCGATGCCTGTGCTCTAGACCTTGTATTCAAAATTGAGGATAGTTGTACAATCCAGTGGAACAGCAGATAAAAAACACCGTACTTTTTTCCAGCAAGCCATTTGCGAGCGCATCGCAGAATAATCTCTGCGATCCCCAGCATTTCTACAAAAATAGCGCACTTTCTCCTCATCTATTTTTCAGGAGGGGCAGCCTCGCTCTCGCCACTTCGGCGAACCTTCTAGCCTGGCCCTATCCTCCTAACATCCTTCTAGACAGTTACTATATTGTGTTTTTAAGAGGCATGTATTTTACATAATAATACCATTGCAAAATTTCGTCAAGGGAGCATATGATAAGGGCCTAGGAAATCCCGCATGAGTTATGGCGAAACGTGATAGTCGATAATTAGGGGCAAGTCCCAGGGTTTGGCCGAGCATTATGGGAATTTTTTAATCGTTTCACCATAAATAAAGAGGTGACATATTTGCCCCCTGCCTTTTCTCGCTTTTGGCCGGTCTTTCTTCTATATCCGGCTGATTGCCACAAAAAAAAGCGTCCTATGGCGCAAACGACTGCATATGATCACGGCATGTTAAAAATCGTCTCCTCCAGTTTTTCCACCAGCTGAGCCGCGATCTTTTCAATATCCGCCTCCTCTCTCACTTGCAG
>CAJJPW010000397.1 GCA_905193725.1 uncultured Eubacteriales bacterium | reverse complement strand
GATTGACCTCTCTGCCGCCGGCCTTACGATGGGACTTTCAACACTGGTTGGCGGGCTCATTGGAGCCGTGAGCGGCATGGGGGCCGCGCATGCTTGGAATCTTCAAAAGAAAAAATCCGGCGCTGAGCTTTTTTGGAGTGAAAAAGCGTTGACCGGATTTCTTCTTGAAACTGTGCTGCTCTATCTCGCAGTAGCACACTATGGTCGTGGCCGAGGAGATTGGAAGGAAAGTGAATCTCCAGAGTTTTGGAAGGATGCAGCGCTTCGCGCTATTCAGGAAGAAAAATTCTCCTTTGAACCTCTTCGCACAGAAGATATTGATACCTCTATTAGCACTTTGATAAATGCTATAGATCACATTATCAAAAATATCTTTAAAACACTCTATCCTTCAGACGAATATTAAACGTCTTGAATCAAATCATTTTGGAGCAGCCAAAACTCCCTCTCGTACTTGATAATCCGAAATGGCACGCTGAGCTCTAGCTGCATCAGCCATAAGCTTAAACTCTCCTGTACAAACATCAAGCAAGTCCAGCCGATCACCATTCCATCGCATACAAGTAACTTGCCCACCATTATTTAAACCAACAGCTCCCCAAGAACCAATGGCAAAACCCTTATCGCCAAACGTTGTAAAAGAAAGTGCCAAATCGAACGTTTCATTAGAAAACAGGTCCCGGCCTTCATGAATTTTAGGCGGCACTCCCAATACCATACCAAGAATCGACGGGAATATATCCCGATGAGAAACCCAACGGGTTGTATCAGCCTTAGCCCTCACATCATCCCAAGAATCTGGCAACCAGAACAGTAAGGGGACGCCTCGCATATGAGGCAAATAATCAATCGAATCATATTGCAAACGTGCATTATGATCGCCAGTAGCTACAACAACAGTATTATTAGATAAACCTTCTGAATAGATCGATTTTACAAAAACACCCAAAGCATTTGCCGCATACTGATAAGTTTCAAATGAAGGTATACATTTAGAGCGTTCATCCTTGACAAATGAAGGCAATAAATTTGGGTCGACGGGATTTACCAAAATTCCATCAGGAACTCTGAACGGTGGATGATTAGTAGTAGACAATATGACTAAACATATTTTTTCTCTTTTTTCATCAGCCTCTTTCAAAATATCCACTGCTTTATCAAACATCCATTTATCACCAATACCCCAAGTGCCCACCTCTGCTTCGGGGAATTCTTTAGATAAAGCTACAGAACCAACGATCTCATCAAAGCCTTGAATTGGTAAATTGTCATTAATCATACGCCAAGCTTCCGAACCTGACGTCAAGAATACCATTTTGTAACCTGCTTCTTTGAATGGCAGATAATTTGAAAATGGGAATCGTTTTTTACCATAACGACTTTGAGTCAAAGGTGAGATTGAAGAATCAAAAAGTATTCCCTCTAACGACGGGAATGTACCATTATTAATACTTACTCCATTTCTAAAAACAACTGCTCGCTCTAATTGATTAGCCAACTCCCCTAAAACATCATTCTTCGGCAAATTTTGAGTATCAAAAATATCACGCCCCATTGACTCCATTATAACGACTACAACATGATCTGCAGAATGACGCTTTTCTTCAATTACCGAACCTGTGATTCGAATTTTTGATATAGCCGCTTCTGCTTCGCCCTTATTTTTAAATCCCATTCCCACCAAAGCCATTTGAGATCCGCCATTAAATTTTATGGCATTCTGACCTTTCCATGCC
>CAJJPW010000396.1 GCA_905193725.1 uncultured Eubacteriales bacterium | reverse complement strand
GATTTGGCCGCCCCCCTCCTGCTGCACCGCCTCCATAGCCAGTGCCAGGCATGGGAACTTCTGGGTGTCCGGCTGCTCAAAGGTGAGGTTTGCCAGATCCTGTATTCCCAGGGGCGGAACGGGGGAGGATAACCTCTCGGGAAAGCTCAAGGCGTATTGGATGGGCAGCTCCATATTGGTGGGCCCCAGCTGAGCCAGAATGCATCCGTCTTGGTACTCCACCATGGAGTGGACGATGCTCTGAGGGTGCACCACCACCTGAATGCGATCTGCCGGGATGTCGAACAGCCATCTGGTCTCCATGATCTCCGGGCCCTTATTGGCCAGGGTGGCGCTATCCACTGTGATCTTGTCCCCCATGGACCAGTTGGGGTGCTGAAGCGCCTCCTTTCGAGTGGCGTTTTGGATGCGCTCTCTATCCCAGGTGCGGAACGGCCCTCCTGAGGCAGTGAGCCAGATCTTGTTCACGTAGTCCAAATGGTAGGAGGAGCACAGGCTCTGGAAGATGGCCGAGAGCTCGCTATCCACCGGCAGCACGCGGCTGGAGGACCTGTCCATCAGCTTGCGCACGTATTTTCCGCCGCACACCATGGCCTCTTTGTTGGCCAGCGCCACGTCGATGCCCTTTTCCAGGCAGAGGGCCCGGGCCTCCTCCAGGGAGCCAAGGCGCTGAGCACCACCATATCCGGCTGAGTGGCCTCAATCCCGTGGATCAGGGCATCTGCCCCAGCATCCCACCACACCTGATCTGGCAACAGATTTTCGTGGAGTTTTTGGGGCGTAAGGCCGGCCATGCCCACGAATTTGGGGTGAAACTCCGTCGCTTGCTGGATGGCCAGCTGTATATCCCTATGGGCAGTGAGCGCCACCACTTGGTATTTATCTGGATGCTTTTTTACCACGTTTAATGTCTGTTTTCCAATGGAGCCTGTAGAGCCCAGTACTGCTATCTTTTTCCGTTCCAAGTATATGATCTCCCGTTTCTATGAAAAAATCATTTCTAAAATGACAACTTTTTGCAAAGAATCCTCTTATATCAGCTGAAAGTACAAAAAGAAGTACACACACACCACCGGCAGAGTGAACAGCACGCTGTCTACCCGGTCCAGCAGTCCCCCATGGCCGGGCATGATGTTGCCAAAGTCCTTGACCTGAAACTGGCGCTTGAGCATAGAGGCGGAAAGGTCTCCAAACTGGGAGAGCACCCCCAGGGCAATCCCCAAAAACAGATAGTGCAGCCAGCTCATGTAGTGCCGGCCCATGAGCAGGCCCACCAGCACAGTAATGGCGATGCAGCCGATCAGGCCGCCCACCGCCCCTTCCACCGTCTTATTGGGGCTGATGTTGGGGCACAGCTTGCGCTTGCCAAACAAAATTCCGGAGAAGTACGCGAAGATATCCGTCCCAAAAGCCGCCGCAAAGGCACATACCAGCATCAGCTGGCTTAGGGCCACGTCTTCCTCCAGGATGATGGGAAACAGGAAGAACACAAATGCCATGGGATAGATGAGTGCGAAGATGTTCACCATGGAGTCCATGGCGGTGTATTTGTCGTGTCGAACGATCATCACCGCAAACAACGTGGCAGCGCCAAACACCAGCAGCGCCAGCACGTAAAATTCCCCTACAAACCGGTATACCAGGGGCATTGCCAAAGTGATGCCAATGAGCACTGGGCGACAGGTGTGGTAGCCTGCCCTCCTGAGGGAGTGGATCATCTCGATCTCCAGCTCCACTGCCCGCACCACCG
>CAJJPW010000395.1 GCA_905193725.1 uncultured Eubacteriales bacterium | reverse complement strand
CTAGTTTGTGGCTGGCGACGAAGTCGACTGAGAGGGGGAATGGAGAAACGCACCTCCCAAGGACGATGAAACATAGGGGAGCAGGAAGTAGATCAATGGAAGTGGATCTGGCATCATGCTGCCTGGCAGAAAGACTAGAGCAGTGGATGCCCTTGAAGGACAGTTGCGGGTACAAAAAAAAACCGCGGCGTTGTGGAAATGCCCACAAGCTGCGGCTTTTGTGTCTATGATACTTACTGGGCAGCTCCCAACATCTTTAGGCTGGCATCGACCATGTCTCCAATTGTGGAATCGGGAAGTGTCTCGAAATACGCATCAATGGAAGAGACCATATTTTCTAGAGAAGACTCGATTTGGGCTGCCTGCTCGGGATCTGATTTTGCAAGCTCATGAATTTGGGCATAACCTTCCACTGTTTGCTCGCCAATTTCGATAACGACTTTTTCAGCCACATCAAGTTTTTGCTCATCAGTAGCGGCATCCCACTGGGCTTTTGTCCAGGAAGAATAGTCGTCACTAGAAGATGCTCCACAGGCCACCAGCGCAAAAGAGAGCGCCACTGCAAGTGCTAAAAATAGAATTTTTTTCATCATAATAAAATCCTCCTATTATATTTTCTTTCTTTGCGTAACCGAGCTTATTATACGAAATGATGTTCTTGCTGTCAACCAAGATTATGTAAAAGGTTTGTCGGCTTAGGTCGAAACCATATTATTCTATGCTGTAAGAGCAAAAAAAACGAATCATATGGCAAAAAATATCAAAAAAATTTAGAAACCCTGCATAATATAGAGAGTGGATGACGAAATTTAAAAAAAATTTACAGTGGAGCCTTTTCAAATGAGGTATACTATAATCATAGGCCTACATTTCAAATGAGGTCTGAGGCAGTTGGTTTATGGAAGATATCCAAGAAAAAGATATCATAAAAAACGAGCCAGTGGAAAGAAAACACACTCTCAGCAAGGAGACGAACTGGAGAGTAAAGAGGACGAGAGAACGAGCCAGGAGAACGAGACTGAAATAGGAAGGCGATCCAGCTCGGATGCAAGGCGAGGGAGTGTGTAGGAGAAAGTGGGAGAGCGGTTAAGATCTCAGTGGCAAGACGTTTTTAAGAGGATGGAGCCATAGGGCACGGTGAACTTGGGAGACACAAGAGGGCAAACCCACAGGAGAGGAATGTGCTTGCAGGGGCATTGCTTAAGAGGGGAACCCTAGGCGAAGGAGAGATAGCTAGGCTTTTTTAAAATCGCTGGCTTACCCTGGCAGAGCGTGAATCAAAAGAAAACAGCGCAAAAGAGGCGCAAGTAGGCGTTGGTGAAATGGGCAATCATTGTGAAAAGAACATGCAGCGGGCAAAAAGCCATCTTGGACTCATAGAACAGTAAAGGAATATTGATGGGTAGGTAGAGTAGATGATTCAATTAGTAGTAAATGGACAGCAGTATGAAGTAGCAAGTGGAAAGACGATTTATCAGATCAAAAATGAGTTGGGCATCAAGGGAAACTTTGTGGCGGCCAAAGTAAATGGTAGGCTGAGAGAACTGAGCAAGGCCATCTACAAGGGGTGCACCATTGATCTGTTGGACCCATCCCAGGACGAAGAGGCCTCCCGGATTTACGCCCGGGGGATTAGTTTTTTGTTGGCTAAAGCCATTAAGGACCTGTACCACGATCGGTGCAAGCTGGTGATCGAGTACTATTTAAGCGGCGGGTTGTTCGCCCGCATCAAGGGTAGAAAGAGCGTATCGGCGG
>CAJJPW010000394.1 GCA_905193725.1 uncultured Eubacteriales bacterium | reverse complement strand
GACCCTCCGAAAAGGCGACAGCTGGTGGAACCCCAAAAGTAAGACAGGAGCAGCTCTAAAAAGCTGCCTCTGTCTTTTTTATGGTGGATATTTCTGACAAACGAGAGAAAAAGCTGCCTTTGCTTGATCGAATATTGGCGAAAAGAGAAAGGAAAAAGCTGGCGGAATTCTATGATGTTCTGGGGAGAATTTATCTTAGATGCCTAGATTGCGAGCCGAACCCCAATAATATCACAACTTTTTTGGTGGGACATGTAATTAATTATCAATAAATGTGATAAATATACACATTTTTCTGGACAAATTGTTCATAATGGGGTAAAATAAAAATGTAAAAAAACCGGTTTAATCGAGGTAGCAAAATTGACCAGCAACGAACGTCGAGAAAAGATCAAAGAACACATCAAAAACAAAGGCGAAGTTTCCTTAAAGGAGCTGGAGGAAAGCTTCGGTGATTTTTCCACCATGACGCTCCGGCGAGACCTGATCTATTTAGAGGAAAACGGCTTTGTCAAGCGCACCCGGGGCGGAGCCATTGCCCTGGAAAATCTCTCCTTTCCCTTGGAGGATGTATATTACAAGCGGGCACTGGAGCATATTAACGAAAAAAAGAAAATCGCCAAAAAGGCGGCAAAGCTCATCAGCCCGGGGAGTTCCATCTATATCGATGCGGGCACCTCGCTGATGTTTTTAGCAAAGGAACTCAAGGACGACAACTACTCGGTGATCACCGACGGGGTGAACATCGCCCTGGAGCTCATCAAAAAGAGCAAGCTGAACGTGGCGATTATCGGCGGCATGCTTAACCGAAACTCCATCTCCTCTTCAGGCATTGACGCACTGGAGATGATCCGCCAGGTGAACATAGACGTGGCCTTTTTAGGGGCCAGTGGATTTTCCATTGAGACTGGCTTTACCAACGGAATTTACGATGAGTGCCGCATCAAAAAGGAAGTGATCGCCAGAGCTAGAAAGAAGATCATCCTCATGGATTCTAGCAAGGTCAACAAGATCATGACCTTTACCTTTGCCACTGTGGATGACATTGACGTTTTGGTGAGCGACGACAATTTAAATAAAAATGTGGCCAAGTATCTGAGAGATCATAATATTGTAGTATTATAGAAGAATTGTGAGAAATATAAGGAGGTTGTTTAGCAATGAAAACCAGAGCAGTGAGAATGTATGGAAAAAAGGACTTGAGATTGGATACTGTGGAATTGCCTCAGATCAAAGAAGATGAGATTTTAGTGGAGATCATCTCTGACAGTCTTTGCATGTCCAGCTATAAGGCAGCGATTCAGGGCAGCGACCACAAGCGGGTACCGGCGGATATTGCCCAAAACCCTGTGATGATCGGCCACGAGTTCTGCGGACGCATTGTAGAAGTGGGTGAAAAGTGGAAGGACATCGCAAAGCCTGGCCAAAAATTCACCATTCAGCCAAACTTCAGCATCGAGGGAAGCCTTGCCTCTCCAGGATATTCCTACCCTTACTGCGGCGGCGATTCTCAATATGCGATTCTGCCTCCAGAGTGTATGGAAAGAGGCTGTTTGTTGGCCTATGAGCCAGACGTATTCTACTACGGCTCCATTGCAGAGCCTATGAGCTGCATCGTGGGCGGTTTCCACGCCAACTACCACACCAAGCCCGGCATCTACAAGCACGAGATGGGCATCAAAGAAGGGGGCAAAATGGCGCTATTAGCTGGCGTTGGCCCAATGGGACTGGGCGCGATTGACTATGCCCTCCACTGTGACCGTCGGCCCAGCCTGCTGGTGG
>CAJJPW010000393.1 GCA_905193725.1 uncultured Eubacteriales bacterium | reverse complement strand
GGAGAAGCGCTGGGGCTGGCAGATACAGTGGAATGGGATGGGGAAGAGGGTTCCCCGGTACTGCCACAGGCGGTGAGACAAATGAGCATCATACAAATTACAAAGATAGAGAATATTTTTTTCATCATGTATTTCCTTTCTAAAATTTTATTTTCTATAGCTGGAGCAATGAACTGTAATTGATGTGGAGCCTTTACACGCCCAATAATTTTTTTACTTCAGCCAGGGTGATCTCATAGATGGAGAGATATACGTAGTTCACCTGGGCCAATTTCATCGCCTCTCTCTGTTTTTCTGAAACCACGGTATAAGGATATATGCCAAATAGAAACGGAAAGAAGGAGAAGAGAAAACCCTGCTTGTCCTGCTGTGTCATCTGAGGGAAGTATTGATCCAGACAGGTTCTTACTTGGGCAAGGGATTGGCCATAGACCTCTTTGAACTCCACCAGCCGTTCCAGACGGCTGTTTTCCTCCAAATCGTAGTGGTTCATAGAGAGCAGCTTTAAAAGAGTGCTCCTCTCCTCGAGAGAATGAGCCAATGCCTCTGCAAACTCCACAGGGCGCATCTTAGGATGCTCCTCTCGAATTTGCCTTAACTTTTCATTCCATAGCTGGTATTCCCGCTGCAATAGCGCCAAAAAGATCTCTTCCTTGGTGTGAAAATAGTTGTAAATCGACGTTCGGGTAAACGAAGTGGCGTTGCCAATTTCCTTCATGGTGATTTCCTTAAAGCTCATCTTCTGGTACAGCTTTTCACAGGCCGAGATGATTTCCTCTTTGCGCGCCTCAGTCAGCGTTTTCGATCCTTTTGGCATGGTGATTCTCCTTCGTTTTTATGAAATGACAGACATTTGCCGATGATATCGCCGGTTTGCAGGTATTGGTATGTGGGAAATTCAAATAATACGGGTTGCAGTGTCCGATAGTTGATTTTTCCAGATTCCTCTAAATGCTTTTCCTCCACATAGGTGCAGTCAATGGTGCAGATAAAGCTCTCAAAGTGAGGTGTGAGATATACATCTACTACCGAACATTCCATGGTGAGAGGTGCCTTGACAATCATAGGTGTTTTGGCTTCACCAAGCTCATAGGCAAACAAATCGGATTTATCCTGCTTTGCTCCGCTGATAGCACCAGCATCATCCGCCTGTGGCAGAATTTCTCGATCTACAAGATTGATGGACAGTTTCCCAGTTTTTTTGATTGCGCTATTGATGAAATGGGCGGAAGCGAGGCTGACCAAAACTCGGTCATGACCGATAATTCCCATATGGGCGACCAGTGTCCAGGTGGGTTTATCGACGTTCATCGCACCGATAACTGCGATAGGCATAGGATAAAGCGCTAGCTGTGCACCGATATTTTTTTTCATAGTAAAAAATCTCCTTTTGAATTCTGACACCGTGTCAATATCATTGTATCTCTGCTCTGACACCGTGTCAATGCATTACCCATACTCATTTTATATTTCTATCTATAACTAAAAGTTATATGAAAAAGTGCACTTCCACGCAACAATGTTTGGTGCGCATTATTGAGGAAAATTTAAAAAATGATTGGTGAATTTCATTTGAAGCAATGAAGAAAATTTAGATGAAATAAAAATTTAGAAATAATCGAGGCACACTGAAATAATTTTGTCTGTTTTAGCAAATATTAAATCCATAAAATCAAGAAAAAGAGGTGCGACTTATGAAAAAAATCAGGACGGTCACTTTGGCCTTTCTGCTGGCATTTTCTCTGCTGCTGACAGGGTGTTCGAGCGACGATAACAACACCAA
>CAJJPW010000392.1 GCA_905193725.1 uncultured Eubacteriales bacterium | reverse complement strand
ACTACCTGATGAAAAAGGACATTGAGCGGTATAGAAAAGTCATTTCTGAATTAAATATTAGAAAATAAATGATGGATAAATTAGGGCGGGATTTACCGCCCTATATTTGTAAATGAAGAAGTTTAAGAAAAACAAAAATTCCCCGAGAAGTCAGTTAATAAGCCAAATATTCATATCATGGCGAACCTATAAGGCAAGGTCGCATACCATATCGAGGCTTAGGTATATTCTAAGGGAAGGAGAAATTGGTTCTAAAAAGGAACCAGGAGGTAAAGAATGGAGTATAACGTATTTGAGATGGAGCTTGGTGGGCGCAAGTTAACGGTAGAGACAGGAAAGTACGCCCAACAGGCAGATGGCAGCTGTATTGTGAGATGTGGAGATACAGCGGTTATGGTAACCGCCACCGCGGCAAAGACTCCCAGAGGAGGAGTGGACTTTTTCCCTTTGAGCATTGAGTATGAGGAAAAACAGTATGCAGCTGGCAAAATCCCTGGCGGCTTTATTAAAAGAGAGGGTCGCCCGACTGAAAAGGCCATTTTGGCTTGCCGCTTGATCGATAGACCTTTAAGACCTTTGTTCCCCAAGGGATACTATAATGATGTACAGGTGATCGCTACCGTACTTTCTGTAGATACAGATATTCCCCCAGAAGTCTACGCTATGATTGGTTCTTCTGTATCTTTGAGCATCTCAGGCCTTCCCTTTGCAGGGCCTACTGGTTCAGTAGTAGTGGGCCTAGTGGATGGGGAGTATGTGATCAATCCCAACTCAGAACAGAGGGAAAAGAGCAGAATGCACCTGACGGTATCCGGCACCAAAGACGCCATCATGATGGTGGAGGCTGGCGCCAATGAAGTATCAGAAGAGGAAATGCTCAACGCCATTTTGTTCGCTCACGAGGAGATCAAAAAAATCGTCGCGTTTATCGATGACATAAAAGAAAAGGTGGGTAAGCCTTTAAAGGAAATTGAGCTCTATACCATCCCAGAAGAACTAAATGAACAGGTGCGCCAGTACGCGAAAGAAAAAGTCATCTATAGTGTAGATACCTTTGATCGGACCGAGCGTGATGAGAGAGAAGAGCAAGTGAAAAAAGAAGTGAAAGAACACTTTGAAGAGCTCTATCCAGATAATTTTGAGGAGATCGCCGTTCATATTGACAACATCCTTTACAATATGACCAAAGAAGTGGTACGGGATAAAATCATCAACCACGGCATTCGTCCGGACGGAAGAAAATACGAGGAGATCAGACCGATCTGGTGTGAAACGGGCCTATTTGCCAGAACTCACGGCAGCGCGGTATTCACCAGAGGGCAGACACAGGTTATGACGCTCACCACCTTAGGTGGCTTGAGTGAAGGCCAGAGCCTAGACGGCCTATCTGAAGATACATTTAAGAGATATATGCACCACTATAATATGCCTCCTTATGCTACAGGCGAGGCAAAACCCCTGCGCTCCTCCAATCGCCGGGAAATTGGACATGGTGCTCTGGCAGAGCGGGCTATTGTGCCAGTGCTCCCCTCGGAAGAGGAGTTTCCTTACGCCATTCGCGCGGTCTCTGAGGTCATCAGCTCCAATGGCTCTACCTCCCAAGCCAGCGTATGCGCCAGCTCCCTCTCGCTGATGGATGCAGGTGTGCCCATTAAAGCACCGGTTGCAGGTGTGGCTATGGGGCTCATCAAAGACCCTGATTCCGGCAAAATTGTAGTACTGACGGATATCCAAGGTCTAGAGGACTTCTTTGGAGATATGGACTTTAAAGTAGCAGGTACAGACAAAGGTATCACAG
>CAJJPW010000391.1 GCA_905193725.1 uncultured Eubacteriales bacterium | reverse complement strand
GTAGATCAATGGAAGTGGGCCCAGCATCATGCTGGCTCCCAAGGGAAGAGAGTTTAGGGAAGCAGAAAGTAGATCAATGGAAGTGGGCCCAGCATCATGCTGGCTCCCAAGGGAAGAGAGTTTTAGGGGAGTAGAAAGTAGATCAATGGAATTGGATGCAACGTCACGTTGCCAGCGTCACGCTGGTTTTAGAGACGAAAAAAAGAGAGTGTCAAAAATAGGCCATCTTGAGTATTATATAGTAAATACACAAGGTGGTTTTTGTTATGAGGTTTCGTTGGGGCATCAAGCCCATTTGTGGCGTAATCATGATATGCGTGGGCAGCGTAATGGTCATCTGTTTCGTGCCCGTGTGGTTTTTAGGCGTCCTGGTGGGCATTGCCATAGGGGTGTTAGGTTGGATCTTGCTGAGATGCAAAAATTGAAAGGGGAAGTGGATATGAAGGTATACTGTGTAAAGCCGCCCAGGCTCATTCGGGCGATCCTCAAAATGTTTTTAAAGGACCAATAAACTACATACCAAATTTGAAAGGACTTTGCCTTTGGCAGTATACAGCGCTGCCGAAAAAGGCAAGGTCTCCTTTTTTGTGAAAACCTTTTTTGCAAAACAGCTGAATGGTGGAAGATTCCGCATCCCCAATCCCACTATCCAACAAGGAGAATCCAGAAAAAACCAAAAAATTACTGTGGCTTGGTCAATAGGCAACCAAACTCATGGGAACCTTGGGCTTTTTGGTTTTCTCTCGAATGGCAAGGAAAGAGAGAACGCTGGTGGGCATGAGGGAAGAGAGATTTTTTGGCCTGCCTGCTTGGCTTCCTGAGGAGAAGTTGGCAAGACAATTTGGCTGATACAAAAATTTGAAAAAGAATGGCAGCTGGATTCCCTCGCTTTAAAGAGGTTCTTGGGAAGATGGATTTCCTGCGTGTAGGGCTAAGCATGTGAGAAACGAGGTATCAAAACACATTTTGATCAAGAGAAAATTAGGGGTTTTTGCCCTCTACAAACCAGGCAGGGTCTTCGAAAAACAAATATCGAATGTGCCCTGAAATTTTAACGGTATACCGGATCCCCTGCCCACCGGCTTTGAGACTGGCCGCTTGGCATACGTCCAAAATCTGGTCGATCTCAAAGGTGCGCCCGTTTTCCCAGGTGAGGGAAAGAGGCGTGATTTTGCCGCTTTTATCAAAGCGGGCGACGACTTTGACGAATATCTTTTGAGCCACCTATTATCCTCCTTTCCAGAAATCATCATAACTCCCAAATCTGTCGGGAAAATCCCACCGGCCTGCTGGTGGGGCTCTTTTGCATGTCAGAGTGGCCAAGGGTGGGGTCGGCCACCACAATACCCCGCTGAATGCTGGTGGGGCCAAATCGGCGCCGGATGTCATCTATGGCCGCTTCCAAGGCGTTTTGCCGCTGATCTTTCGGCGATGTGAAAAACAGCTGCATGTTTTCTCTGCTCTCCAGATGAGAGGCGGAAACCCCTAAACTTCGCACAGGGCGCCCAGAGGTGTGGTGCTTTTGGTACAATAAATACGCAGCGTCAAACAGGTCCGAGGCGCACTGGGTGGGAAATAGCAGCTTGTGCTGGCGGGTGTACGAGTGAAGCTGAAAGTCCCGCACAAATAGATGCACTGTCTGGCCCATCAGATTCCGGCTGCGCAGCCTGGCCGCCACGCTTTCACACAGGAGATAGAGCACCAACTTAATGTCCTGCTGGGAGACCAGATCCCTGGGCGTGGTGGTGGAGTTGCCGATGCTCTTGATCTGCTGCTGTTCCAAAATATGCGCCACCGGCGAGGTGTCCATGCC
>CAJJPW010000390.1 GCA_905193725.1 uncultured Eubacteriales bacterium | reverse complement strand
CGAAAGGCCTATGCTCTAGGTATTGATAGCTATATTGGAAGTGAGCCAACAGTGATGCCGCTCTCTAACGAGATGGTTCTCATGTACTTATCAGCATTTATCCGAGAGTTTCAGGGAAATGAACTGGGTCTGGCCTCTCAAACGGCGACTGTTCAAGACGCTATCGATCTCATAGAAGGGGATTTTGACAAATGCCTGGTGGGTCAAGGCGTGCCTCAAGATGGTGCGGCGAAAGATTTGATGAGTTCCCCAGAATCCACTGCTCCGCTGCCCAGCATTTCCAATAGCCCCCAGGAAGTCCACCCGAGCGTCATTCAGGGCAGAAAAACAGTTGACTGCACTGCCATTGCAAAAAGCGCCTCTCTAGAGCTGGATGCACCCCTCGATCGTCAGACGCTGGCAAAGTTAGTTGTGTGCATTTACGAGAATCAGACGGATTCGGAAATTACTATCGACCCCAACGCCTGGAACTTTATCGATACGGAGGATGAATCCTGTCTCAAAGCGGTAAATGCGTATCTCCTTGATTTCTACCCCACAGCAGATATGTTTAGCCCTGACTTTCCCATCCGCATGAACACTTTACCAATGCTTGTGGAGCCCTTGATCACCAGTATCCAATATGCCCGCTACCAAGATAATTCAGAGGATTTGTTCCGTCCATTGACCTATGGGCAGATGGTGTATATCATGGGAGATTTATTGGGTGATTACCAGTCCATTCAAACGCCAGAACTCCAGAGAGTGGAGGTCGTTAACGACAGGGAGTACGACTGGTATTATTCCCAAAATGACACCGGAGAGTACAGCCTGATCAACTGTATGCCCACCTGCTGTGCCATGGCGATGAAGTGGCAAAATCCCAACTTTTCAGACAGTGTAGAATCTCTGCGCAACGCCTACCCGGAAAATACCATGGGTTGGTATATGTACGATGTGGAAAATACTCTGGATCGGTACCACGTCTCCTATGATCCCAATGACTTTTTTTTGGAGAGCGAGCTCATCCCCATGATGCTGGAGGATTTAGATCAGGGATGTATCCTGTTCTGCCAGTTCAACGACCACGATATCTCGGTGGATGGGCACTGTTTTATCGTATACGGTTATCGCAAGATCGGAGATTCCCTCTGGTTTTTGGTGAACGATCCAGACGGCCTTGGCCCCGACGCCTTTGGCAAGGATATGAATCAGGGCAAATGGATAGAGGGTCAATACGCCCAGTGGATTATTTCCCGCTTTAGCACCAGGTATTTGGCCATTGCCCCTGTCAAAGTATCCTAGAAAAAACACATGTAAAGCTGCTAAGTGGTGCGCTCAGCAGCTTTTTTAGTGTCTTATTTTTTAAATATCATCTTCCAATATGGCAGGCATCTGCATTGCCCTCGCTCCTGAATGCGCAAGATAGAAAAGCAATATCGAAAGCGCCCAGAAAAGGGATTATTCCCCCCTTTCCTCTATATCTAAGTGGTCTCTGCGCCGATTTTTTATGGCTTTGATGGCAGAGATCATGAGAAGATAGGCCGCTATGCCAGCGATGAGTATCATCACAAAATCCCTTGAGGCCCAAAAGGATTGGGTGGAAATTCCCTTTACGCACAGATGTCCAATGAGATACGCCAAAGGCACCAGTGCCAGACGTCCTATTAGCTCATGGAGATGAGAGCGCTTCCTCACCAGCATCCATAATATGCCTAGCGCCGCTGTAGCAATTACTGCAATGAAAGCATAATACCCCAGCACCAATCTGGGCAACACAATTCTGCCGCCATCAGGCGCAGCTCCATAGATCAAAATGGGCTCCCCGGTACCGCTAC
>CAJJPW010000389.1 GCA_905193725.1 uncultured Eubacteriales bacterium | reverse complement strand
GGGCACCTAATGTGATATGATTTCATCAGAGAACCTTTCCTTTCTTTTGGGAGTACTTGTGTTTTGTGGTGAAACCATTATACCAGAAGGTCTGAGTGGTTCTCAACTTTCATTTAAATTTACAATACGCTTGATTATATGAGGAGGAAAATATGGAAATTAGAAAATATGTAGATATTGTAAAATTATTGCTTGTGAGAACGGCATTAAAAGCATTCTGGATCATACCGATAAAGAAAAATACCTTGTTCTTTTCTGCGTATGAGGGAAAACAGTATTCTTGTAATCCAAGAGCTATTTTCGAGGCAATGGTGGAAGCTCCTGAATTTGTGGATACAAAGTGGATATGGGAGCTAAATGATTTCACGAAGGAAAAGTTGATCGCGAAAAAACCGGTTAAGATTGTTCGTCATAACTCATTCCAATACATATTAGCAGTTCTTACAAGTGAAGTATTGATTACCAATAGTGGGATCAGTGGAACATTGCCACTGCGTCGCTGCCAGTTGAATATAAATACTTGGCATGGTGGAGGTGCATATAAACGAGTTGGATTTGGTATAAAGACAGAGTTCAAATCGGATTCGTTTTGGCTTAAGCAGACATCTAAACAGACTAGCATATATCTTTCTTCTAGTAAAGTGTTTACAAACGTAATGGCGGAATCCGTTTTGCTTCCTGCAAATCGCTTTTTTCCTTCTGGAATGCCTAGAAACGATGTATTTTTTTGTTCTGAGCGCATGAGCGACGCAAGAAAAAAAGTACAGGAAGCATTTTGCTTGGCCGATGAGGATTTTGTAGTGCTTTATGCACCAACCTATAGAGGGGTGGTAGGGACGGATCAGTTAACAAGCATTCCTTTTGATATTGATAAATTCCAAAAAGCAATAAAATGTAGATTTGGAAGAGGAGCAGTAGTACTTGTGCGAATGCATTATTTTAATCATTCAAATTTAACATTCGAAAAGGTAGTTTCTGCATCGAATTATCCAGACATGCAAGAATTATTGTCGGCAGCGGATATGTTAATTACAGATTATTCTTCGAGCATATGGGATTTCGCATTGACCCAAAAACCTTGCATATTGTTTACCCCAGATTTAAAAGACTATGATATTGAGCGTGGCTTTTATACGGATCCCGTCACTTGGCCTGGTATGTTGTGTGAAACAGAAGAAGCAATGTATGCGGCAATAAGTATGTATCAAGAAGAACAATATAGTGAACGCGTTAAAGAATATTTGCAGAAAATGGGTTCTTACGATGATGGAAAAGCAACTGAGAGGATAATCGAGTATATAAAAAAAGCAAAAGAGGAAAATGGACGTGAATAACGATATGGCTTCTCAATATGACTATTCCATCAGTATGATACGTGCTATGAGTATGGTGGCAATTATAACTTGTCATCTTATGCAGTATTTGGATATCGAATTGGCTTGGTGGTTCAATGTTGGTGTGCAAGTCTTTTTGTGTATATCTGGTTATTTATATTCTGATAGAGAAATTAGTGACTCTGCGTTGTAAATAGATATGACCCACAGAAGGTAAAGAAAAGAGGGATAGAAAAGAATCAGGCGTTAGAAAGAATTTCACGGAGGAGATCAAGCGGGCTTTTGCCGCCCAGCGTGCGCATGGGCTTTCTGTTGCTCCAGTGCAAATGATCTTTGAGCTTTCGGTTTAGATCTTTTACACTTGCAAACTTTTCCCAGTTGTAAAAATAGCGCTGGTCGTTTCGATGACTCCGCTCTACCTTGCCGTTGTGCCGGGGCGTGTAGGGGCGGATGAGCTTGTGCCGGATGCCCAACTCGGCGGCTGTC
>CAJJPW010000388.1 GCA_905193725.1 uncultured Eubacteriales bacterium | reverse complement strand
TGGTCAGTTGGCAGCGGATTTTATCAAGCTCAAAAATGAGTTGGCGGAGCTAGGGGCATTTGATGTGTCGCGCAAGCGTCCTATTCCCAAACTCCCCCTGAGAGTGGGCGTGGTGACTTCTGCCACTGGTGCGGTGCTTCACGATATTTTGACCGTTTCTAAAAGGCGGTTTGAGGGCATTCACTTTTACATCTATACCTCCAAGGTACAGGGAGAAGGTGCGGCGCTCAGTGTCGCAGCGGGGGTGGACACTCTGTCTTCTATGGATATAGTGGACGTGATTATCGTGGCAAGAGGCGGTGGCTCCAGCGAAGATCTGAGCATTTTCAACACCAGGGAAGTGGTGATGAGCGTGATGGGCAGCCGTGTGCCGGTAGTGAGCGCAGTAGGACACGAGACGGATTTCACCTTGTGCGATTTGGCGGCAGATGTGCGTGCGGCTACGCCCTCTATGGCAGCTGAGATCTGTGTGCCAGAAAAAGCCCGGTATCTTCAGCAGCTACAGACCATTCAGGAGAATCTAGCAAAGGCCATACGGGGGAAAATACAAAATGCCCGCTATGAACTGGATGTATACCGTTCACAGCTGATGGCATCAATGCCCCGGGAAAAGTACCGGATGATGGAGATGACACGTCAGGAGCTCCAGAGACGTTTGAAAATGGCTATACTTGGCAAAGTGAGAGAAAAAAGAGGACAGCTGGAAGCCCTGCAAAACACATTGGGGGCGCTAGACATCCAAAAGCTACTGGAAAAGGGTTTTGCCATGGTGCAAAAGGCGGGGAAGACGGTGAAAAATGCCGGAGAAATAGCGCCGGAAGATGAGCTAATATTATGGATGAATCAGGGGAAAATACTGGTGAAGGTGAAGGAAGTTCAAAGTCTTAAATAATTAGCTATTGGAAAGGGCTTTCAAAACAAAGAGCAAAAGTGATAATACGTTAGAGATGTGTAACAGTAGCTGTGCAATGTTATAGCTATGGGAGCTTGGGAAAAGCATAATTCAAAAGAAGGATACTTGGCCTAAGACCAGGGCAGAAAGAACTACTGACCAAGATACAGCCCAAAACATCGGGCAAAAGGCAACCTGGTTTGAGGCGGCTATAAACAAGAGATATCTGCTATCACAGCTGGAAACTAACATATAAACTCCCTTTAAAGGATGGAATAAAAAGTGCGAGGAGACTTGTGAGAGACCAAGTGGCGACAGAAAAATCAGATGCCTTTGTGTATATCTTTTGAAAAGGGAATCAATCATTGGAGTGAGAGGCCTCTGCCGTGGATATGTGATCAGGGTTGAGAGGTAGTGAGAAGAAGGACAATGGAACAAGATAAAAAGTCTTTAGAGGGACAAATGGAGCATTTAAAGCAAATTGTAGAGGCACTGGAAAATCAGGACATGCCCCTAGAAGAGGCGATGGCCCTTTATGAACAGGGCAATGAGCTCTGTAGTGCGATCGGCAAGATGCTAGATGAATGCCAGACAAAAGTAGAATATTTGACAAAGGAAAATTAAAAAGTGTTAAACGACAGGATGAAAAAACTGGCTTTAGAGGTGGAAAACAGGTTGGTAGAACTGCTGGGCAGTGAGGATATGCCGCCAATTTTAAGACAGAGCATGGAGTACAGTCTTATGGCAGGGGGCAAGCGGATACGCCCTGTTTTGCATCTGTTGGCGTACCAACTAAAGAGAGATGATTATGCAAAAACGCTGGATATGGCTTGTGCGCTGGAGATGATCCACACCTATTCGCTTATCCACGACGACTTGCCTGCGCTGGATAACGATGATTTGCGGCGGGGAAGACCCACCTGTCACAAGCAGTTTA
>CAJJPW010000387.1 GCA_905193725.1 uncultured Eubacteriales bacterium | reverse complement strand
AGAAAAACACAAAAGTGTCTACCGTGGGTAGCTCACTGGAGGGGAGAAGAAAAGCAATTAGCGTACATGGGTGCAGCATCATGCTGCCTCCCAAGGGTTGGACCTTTCAATAATAGAATAAAAGAAAAGCTATCACTTGGCATGAAAGCATATGGTTTGTGTTTTTTATGGCGATTGGAACTTCGAACATCTCAAGAAAGGCGACGTTAATCAGAGCGGTATTGTGAGAAAACGGGTTTTGCTTATCAGAGAAGTAAATCTACGAGAATGCCCGTCCCGAAGGAAAATACCATTACATATACTAGATAGAGCAAAAACCGCTTGACACCCAGCACGATTTTCAGGGCGCCTAGGTTGGTAATTTTGGTGGACGGACCAGTGATCATAAAAGCTGCAGCGCTGCCCATACTCATTCCATCCCAAAGCCATTGCTGCAAAAGGGGGATGGTCCCTCCGCCACAGGCGTACAGGGGGACGCCGATAGTAGCCGCCATCAAAACGCCAAAGCCCTCGTTTTCCCCAAATAAGCGGATAAAATCCTGAGTGGGCACATATCGCTGAAACAGGGCAGAGAGCAGTACACCCAACAAAAACCACGGCCCGGTTGCTTTAAAATTTCGACCGATGTTTTTTAGCAGCCGAATCAATGGGTTGGGATGGACGTCTTTGCTGGCTTTTTCTTCAAAGCCGGAGAAGTTAAAAAAAGGCTTCTCTCGATAAAAAAGCCGCAGGAGCAACCCTGAGACGGCTCCACACAAAAAGCAGGAGGCAATACGCACTATCAGGGCGGTAGGGCCGAGGGCGGTGCTATAGATGATTAACTGAGGATTGAGCAGAATGGAACTCATCATAAACGAAGCCAGCCAGTCGTCTCGCATACCACTTTTGGAAAACGAAGCAGCTAAGGGAATGGTGCCATACATGCAAAGAGGAGAGGCGATGCCAAGCAGGTTGGCGGGAATAACACCCAGTACTCCCAGTTTTTTATCGCTCAGCGAGCGCACCACCCGATGAATTTTATTCCCCACAAAGACGGAAACCACAGAACCGATCAAAATGCCCAACAGCCAGTAGGGAAGGATCTGGCGCAGTTGAAGTTCAAAATAATACCACAAATAGACGAATTCTCGTTGGAGAAGTTCCATCTTTTTCTCCTTTCTCGTGAAGGCCTTTGTCCCAAAAGAAAGTATGCCGGGCAAAGTGCGCTTAGATGCAGTCAAAAGCCGGGGGAAAGGGCGTATCTGACAGGATAAGACCCTATAGAAGACGGTAAAATAACGTCAAAAGAAAACTATCCCTGAATAGGCAGGCGTTTAGGGTCAAAGGACTGCCTAGATACGCAGTGTGTAGCAGTGGCTAACTGGGTGCACGGGAGCGTATAAAGAGCTGGGCTAGGTATACGATGCAGAGCCCCTCCAAATAGAAAGACGGATTGCCGCCAAAAAAGTGGCAGCAAAGTTCATCAAGAGTCGATGTTCACCAGCTCATAGGTGCGGCTGCCCAGAGAGATGGCTTGGGCGTGTTCGAGAGTGTGCAGCCCGTTGCGACTCTCTATCCGGTTAACCAGTGATTGACCGTCTGGGGCGGCATATACCAGATCAATGCAGGCTTGATCCAGCGCCACTGGGTCGGTGGAGGCCAGTATGCCGATATCATGCATATCTGGTTCAGCAGGGTTGCCGTCACAGTCGCAATCCACTGAAAGGCGGTTCATCACATTGATATAGACGATGTGAGAGCCCAAGGCATCCGAAACGGATTTTCCCGCCTCTGCCATGGCCTCCAAAAAGGCATCTTGTTCACCGCCCCATGCATTGGTGCGGCTAGTGCCGCC
>CAJJPW010000386.1 GCA_905193725.1 uncultured Eubacteriales bacterium | reverse complement strand
TTATATTATCAGTTTCCATTTTCCACAAACTTCATCTTAATGATTATACCGATATCATGGGAAATAATCCAATTTATTTTTGTGGATATCTTTTGGGTAACTGGAAAAAAGAGAAGGTATACTTTGGGGAAAGTATGTGTATAACTCTTTTTTCTATTTTTCTCCCAAGTGTTAATGCAAAAATTTATCGACAATTTGTTTTGATCTATACACAGTTTTATTCTATGCAAATGGGAGAATATCCATGACTTATCCACAATTGCTACACATCATTCCTTAATTTTTGCAATAATATCCTTAATGGTCTTATCCAGCTGTTCATCTTCTTTGATCATCGAGCTGATTTTATCATCAGCATGCATAGCAGTGGAGTGGTCTCTTCCCCCTAAAATGCTGCCGATTTTTGGATAAGTGAGATCGGTGATCTGTCGCATGATGTACATGGTGATCTGCCGTGGAAATGCAATTTCCCTATTTTTCTTTTTGCCCAGTAAGTCCTCTTCTGAGACATTAAAGTATTTGCACACAGTGGCGATCACCAGTTTTGGAGTGATCACTTTGGGAGTATCCTCATCGATAATCCCATCTAAAACTGTCTCTGCCATGGGCCGGGTGATGACTTTGATGTCCGAATTATTGAGTTTGGCATAGGCCATGACCTTTTGCAGTGCCCCTTCCAATTTTCTGATATTGGAGTTGAGTTTGGAGGCGATGTAGTGGAGCACTTCATCGTCTATCTCGATATCGTGGTTGCCTTTGAGTTTTAGCTGCTGGGCCTTATTGCGCAAAATGGCCACTCTGGTTTCGTAATCCGGCACGCCAATATCCGCAATCAGCCCTCCTTCAAAGCGAGAGCGCAAACGCTCCTCCAGCGTGGCGATTTCCTTAGGAGGCTTATCCGAGGAGATGATGATCTGTTTGTTGGCCTCATGCAGCGCATTAAAGGTGTGGAAGAACTCCTCTTGGGTACTTTCCTTGCCCGCAATGAACTGTATATCGTCAATGAGCAGTACGTCTACCTTCCGGTACTTATTGCGAAAGGTGTCGTTGGTACCCTTTTGAATGGAGCTGATGAGCTCGTTGGTAAACGTCTCGGTGGTTACATACATGATCTCCTTGTTGGGATGATTGGTGGAAATATAGTTTCCAATGGCATGCATTAAGTGAGTTTTTCCCAGACCCACGCCTCCATAGATAAAGAGCGGATTATAAGAATTTCCCGGAGATTGGGCTACTGCCAGAGAAGCTGCATGGGCAAATTTGTTATTTTTTCCCACGATAAAGCTGTCAAAGGTGTAGTTGGGATTGAGGCTGATATTGTGCTTGGGCTCGCTAGTAGGCTGTCCCATTTCCAAAAAGTCCAGATTTGCCCGTTCTTTGGGCGTGATAAAGATAGGATATATCCGGTCTATATCCTCTGTGTAACCCGACTGTATAAGTGCCTTTTGCAGTGCATCTTTGACGGTATCCGAAAAGCGGCTGGTGATGATATCCTTGTGGATTTCTGTAGCTACTTCAAAGTAGTAGGAACCATTCAATTCAAACTCTGGCTTTAGCTCTTTAATCCAAGTGACAAAGAGATTAAAATTATCATTTTTGGTCATTTCATTTTCCAATATAATAAGCGCTCTTTCCCAAATCGCTGTAAATGAGTTCATAGTTCCCCCTTAGAGATATCCACACAGGATTGATGAATATTTTGCTGAAAAATAGAAGTTGCTTTGTAGTTAATCACATAATATGAAAGTTATCCACATAATTATTCACAGCTTGTGGATAACTTTTTAATGTGAATAAAATCACCTCATATTTCGCACTACAAAAAATGAGATGAAAATACAAATTACAACTAT
>CAJJPW010000385.1 GCA_905193725.1 uncultured Eubacteriales bacterium | reverse complement strand
CGCTATGGCATACGAGTCAATGTGATTTGCCCTGGTCCCATTGACACGGAGTTGTTCCAGCTGTCTGAGCGGCGGGAATACCTCTTGAAAAATGGCGGGGATGTCTTCTCACCAGAAAGCGTGGCGAACAGCATTCTATTTTTGGCCTCTGAGATGTCCGGCGGCATGAACAGCCAGATACTGACCATGCGCGGCATCAACCGCTGGTAAGCGCCCATGAGCTTTCAGATCACCACCATGATTGAAAACGAATCCCCAACGGATCGTTTCTCTGCTGAGCACGGGCTCAGTCTGCTGATTGAAACGGACGGTTTCCGGATGCTGTACGATACCGGGGCATCCCCGCCTTTCTGCCCAACGTCCGGGCCATGGGAAAGAGCAGCATTATGAGTAAGGGCGGCGGTTTGGATGCTGTGGCCCTCAGCCACAGCCATTACGACCACACTGGCAGGATCTTTTCCTTGCTCCTGTCTCCATATTGCCCCCGTCGTCTATTACGGCGCACATTTTTTGATGGGCGTTACGTCAAAAAGCAGGACGGCATGCTGGATATTGGCGCTGACATTATGCCCGAGCTGTTTCCCTGTTGCGGCGTCTCCGGTGTCATTGTGGGCTCTGCGCCCGTGAAGCTGCACGAAAATAGGCGCCATACCACAAAGAGAGCGGCGGCAACCAGGTGCCCCTCAAGGATCGGTAAAGATCACCGGGAGCGGTTATATGCTCCCAGTCTTTTTATGCAGCTTATGAAGCATCGTTTTTTTCGGTATTTCTTCCGTAAATTTTGATGCCCAAGTCTGGATGGCCTGATGAACAGTACATTCGCAGCCACCTTTTCGCTGACAGAACTTATGCTGACAACCATTCTCTACCCAGCAGGGGGACCTCCACATTTTACAAATGAGGCGCTAAACGCTTGTTATACTAACGTGATTTACCTATCCTGACCCATTGACCCGCCGTATTAGTGGGCAACTGGTGCTCAGTAAACGCAGATACATAGCGGGAGCAATTGTAGGTTGCCATTATCTCTCCCACGCCCTGTCCTTCGTTTTTTCTGCTGTTCCACGTTCTGAGGCTGTTGTTCCCGCTGTGTCTCCTTCAACTGATCCCAACTAGATCGTGCATCATAGTTAGCTTTCGGTACAGAGTAAGCATTGATAGAAGTGTGTACAAATACTTTGGAAATGCTAAATTTGACTATTAAGTAATTGAAAAATCTTTTCAGGAACGAAATGCACACGTATATGGTCTAACAGCCATGTATGTGTGCTCTGGGAGGCAGAGCGACGGATTGCCAGATGGCATAATCTGCTGTTTTGGGTTGCTGCGCTCACTCCAAAAGGCTGCCACGCCTGGCGGCTCGGTCGGCGCCTCAAAGCAGTTCACACTTTGAGGCTGCCACCGGCGACCCGCGCCTCTTGCGCCTTGTTGCCGCAATGCCCACTTTTATCACCCTCTCCTCATACCCCTTTTGTTTTCCAGGGGGACACTCAGAAAAACGTATTAAAAAGGGACACCGCCTTACCGCAGTGTCCCTTTTCGCCCATTTTGCTGAAACTCTCGCCCATATGGCAGTCAATCCGATTTTTTCTTCTTTCCTGATCCAGCCTTGGCTAAAACAAGGCGGGGGTGCAAATCGCTCAAGTCTTAACTTCAAAGCATTGCCCTACTGCCACTTTGCTTTATACGTATATGAGCTCCTTATCTACAGCTTCCATCGCACTGACTCGAATATTGTTCATCTTACCGATCCATGCCATTTGGTCGGTGGCTTTCATTGTTTCAGTGATCTCCTGCGCCTCGGCCATCTGTTGGATGATAGTGTCCATCAGCTCTTGCGCTTGCTGGTCAATGCCGGCGAGAT
>CAJJPW010000384.1 GCA_905193725.1 uncultured Eubacteriales bacterium | reverse complement strand
CAGCATCACTTGTGATGATGAGCGTGTCGATTTGTCCGGCGGCAGGTGACGGAGGATGAGGCCCTATGGGCGGTGTTGTCCGAAAAAGGGAACCTAGATATCACCGGTAGTGGCGTCTCCAAAGGACGAGGTGTCCAAAGGCTTTCCTCCATTACTGGTATCCCTTTGCGCAGTATAATGGCCCTGGGGGACGGTGAGAATGATGCGGAGATGCTACGGCTGTGCGGCTTAGGCGTGGCCATGGAGAATGCTCATGAAGCTGCCCGCTTGGCGGCAGATTGGATAACTAAGGCCAACGATGAGGACGGCGCAGCGTGGGCCATCCAAGCGCTATGCACATCCCGGGCACGGTAAACAGGAAACAGCGGAGCGCGATTCTAGAGGTTCTCTGTCTGTGTTTGATTGCGGGTCGGATAGACTCAGCTGAGTACGCTGGAGTATCTCAAGGGAGAAACGGAAATGTGCGAAATACAAACCAATTGCATATGATTTGTCCCCAGAATTTTGTACACATAGATTTTATGAACTAGATGCAACACATAGATGCCTTCCTGTATTTTATAGGAGGCATTTATGTTATCCTTGCCCAATTTTTCGCTGTTAATAATTCTATATATTGATGTCATATTGGAAGAGAGAGCTATTAACTAGATACCAAGCTGGAGGGGACATAAGAGAGTTTACTTTGGCGATAGATACGTTTGCCGTACACATGATGGATGAGTACAGAAAGCGGTAAATAAAAAGAGACGGACCTTTTTGGGATCAGTCTCTTTGCTAAATTGCCACACCAGAAGGCGTATTACTTGTTCCGTCCTTTCGTATACAGAGGCGTATGTACGGTGACGTGAAAGGAGGGGATTGATGCAAATCCCCTCCTACTCAATTTTTTAAATAGGAAACTGGTTATTTATCTGCCAGGTTCTTGTAGTAATCTAGGCGTTCTTTTGCCTCTTCTGCAGCCTGCTCAAACAGTCTGTCAGCATCAGCTGGGAACATCTTCTTTAAGGACTTATAACGAGTCTCGCCGCTGATGAAGTCGATATAATCGGAAGTAGGCGCTTTAGAATCCAAGGTGAATGGGTTCTTGCCCTGCTCTTTGAGCACAGGATTATATCTGTAAAGTGGCCAGTAACCGGACTCCACAGCCTTCTTCTCTTCTGCCTGAGATTTACCCATGTTGATACCGTGGTTGATACATGGAGCGTAGCAGAGGATCAGGGAAGGACCATGGTAGGATTCTGCCTCGATCATAGCCTTGAGAAGCTGGTTCTTGTCAGCGCCCATACATACAGAGGCTACGTATACATAGCCGTATGTCATGGCGATGGCGCCCAGATCTTTCTTTTTGATTCTCTTACCAGAAGCGGCAAATTTCGCAATTGCACCGGTAGGAGTGGATTTAGAGGATTGACCACCTGTGTTAGAGTACACTTCGGTATCCAGAACCAAGATGTTCACGTCTTGACCCATAGCGATGACGTGATCCAGTCCGCCGTAACCGATGTCATAAGCCCAGCCGTCACCACCAAGAATCCATACAGATTTTTTCGCTAAGAAGTCTTTATCAATCAGAACTTTTTTCGCCAGTTTACCTGCATCACAGTCACAATCAGCAATTTTTTCCAGTTCTTTTGTCAATGTCAAAGCAGCCTCAAAGTTTGTATCACTGTCTTCAAATGTTTCAAGATAAGCAGCACAAGCAGCTTTTGTTTCTGCTGCTACATCTGCATTCTGAATATTCTCAACATGCTCTTTCAATCTGTCACGAACTGCACGTTGTGCCAAATTCATACCCAAACCAAATTCTGCGTTATCATCAAACAAAGAGTTTGCCCAAGATGGACCGCGGCCTTGTTTATTCACGGTGTATGG
>CAJJPW010000383.1 GCA_905193725.1 uncultured Eubacteriales bacterium | reverse complement strand
AATTGTGCTATATTCAGTTTATGGGATAAAATAATATAGAATAATAATATAATATTTTTCCCGAGGAGGCAAATGAAAGTACATGAAAGTTTTGATATTATCGCTCACTGTAGGACAGGGGCATAATTCAACCAGCAAAGCATTAGCAGAATACATGCAGGCTCATGGTGCTACTTGCCGCATATTAGACACTTACAAATTTTTGAATAAACTGGTGGGGGAGACGCTGGACAAAGGCTATACGGCCATCGGCAGATTTTCCCCAAAACTAAACGATAGCCTGTACCAGCAGGCAGGCAAGGTAAATGGCAAGCCCATGATGAAGCGGTATCTGCCCTTTGCCTTTGCCAAAATGACCAAGGATAAGATGAAGGCGTATGTGGATGGGTACGACCCAGACGTGATCGTGTGCCCACACATCTTTTCCGCCATCATCATCACTGAGATGAAAAAAGACCACATGATCCGGCCGGGGGTGAAGACCTACGGGATCGTGACGGACTTTACTCTGCACCCCTTTTGGGAGTACACCCAGATGGATTACTTCATCACAGCCAGCGAGCTGATGAACTTTGAGGTGGTGCGTCGGGGCATCCCCGAAGAGAAGATCCTGCCCTTTGGCATTCCAGTGCGGGAGTGCTTTAATGAGAAGGAAGATATGCAGGAGGTGCGGGCCCGCCTGGGGCTCAAGGACATGCTCACTCTGCTGGTAGTAGGAGGAGGCATGGGCTTTGGAGATATCCCGGGGATGGTGGAAGACTTGGAGAAGATGGAGATGGCGGCCCAGATTGTGGTGATCTGCGGCTCCAACAGCCGGCTCAAAATAAAGCTGGAAAAGTACAAAGCAGGCCTTAAAAATTCCAACAAGGAGTTAGTGGTCTTAGGGTATACTACTAACATCAACGAATATATGGATGCGGCAGACCTGCTCATCACCAAGCCCGGGGGACTTTCCATCTCAGAAGCTCTGGCCAAGGGCAAGACTATGATACTCATGGAACCGTTGCCCGGGGTGGAGACGTTTAATCTTTACTTTTTGCTCAACAACTCTCTGGCAGTCCACGTGAACCGGAACGTGAAGGCCAGCGACGTGGTATTGCAGCTTTGGACCAATGAGTTAAAGCACCACGAGATGGAGCAGGCTGTGCAGAAGTGGGGTAAGCGCCACAGCGCCAAACGAGTGGGGGATTTTATCTTCTCCCAGTTTGAACAGAGCAAGATACAGTAAAATATTTTTAATTTATTCAATATAATCTAATGGGAGGTAAATTATGTATATCCATGGTTTAAAGAGATTTCAGGACAAGGTAGTCGTTCTCACAGGCGGTGCTCAGGGCCTGGGTGAGGCACTGGCAAAGCGTTTCCACGATGAAGGGGCAAAGCTGGTCATCGGCGACATCAACGTGGAAGGCGCTAAAAAAGTTGTGGAAGGCTTTGACAATTGTGTAGTCGTAAAATGTGACGTCTCCAATTACGAAGATAATCTCAACATGATACAGACTGCTGTTGACAACTTTGGAAGAGTGGACTGCGTGGTATGCGACGCTGCCATTTCTACTTCTGGCGCAATTGACGAAATTCCCATTGAGACATGGAAAAAAATCATCGATATTAACCTGATCGGGTTCTTCTACACCTGCCGTGCAGCAGTGATCCAGATGAAAAAACAAGAGCCCAATGAATACGGCGAAAGAGGAAACATCGTCCAGATCAACTCCAAGACAGGCAAAAAGGGTTCTGCCAAAAACAGCGGCTATGCTGCTTCTAAGTTCGGCGGCTTAGGTGTGGTGCAGTCCTTAGGCCTGGAGCTGGCTACTTTGGGTATCCGCTGCAACGCCATTTGCCCAGGAAATCTCCTCAATGGGCCGATGTGGCA
>CAJJPW010000382.1 GCA_905193725.1 uncultured Eubacteriales bacterium | reverse complement strand
CAAAGGCGATGATGATATCCGCCTGACCTTTATCTACGATGGGAGCATATACTTTTTCGCCAAAGCGCACGTGGGTAACCACGCTGCCTCCTCTTTGAGCCATGCCGTGCACCTCAGAGAGTTTTACATCCAGGCCCGCATTGAGCGCCAAATTTCCCAGTACTGTGCTGGCCAGCAGTGTTCCCTGGCCTCCAACGCCTACGATTAATATATTCACTACGCTCATTTAGTTTGCCCCCTTTATCGCGCCAAATTTACATACGCTGGTACATAGGCCACAGCCTGTGCACAGCGAACTGTCAATATCCACTCTGGTTTCCAGCTTTTGAATGGCTGGGCAGCCTAGCTGCATACACGCCTTGCAGTTTTTGCATTTGTCTGGGTCGATCACCAGAGAGGGCTTTACGTATTGTGGGCTCAGCAACATGCAAGGTCTTCTAGCCACGATGACAGAAACCTCTCTGCGGGCCGTCTCTTCCTTGACCACCCTTTGGAATTCATCCAGCTCAAAGGGATCTACCACCACCACGTTCTTCACGCCCACTGCATGGAGCAGTTCTTCTAGGCAGATTTGCGGCGCCGGATTTCCCTTGGCATCTTTGCCCGTCATGGCGTGATCTTGATGGCCGGTCATGCCGGTGGTGGAGTTGTCCACAATGATCACCGTACCAGTGGCCTTGTTGTAGACCATGTCGATCAGGCCGGTAATTCCCGAGTGTAGGAAGGTGGAGTCCCCGATGATGGAGACCATATTTTGGGCAAATTCCTGTCCTCTTGCCTTTTCCATGCCGATGGCCATGCTGATGCTTCCGCCCATGCAAAGGCAGGTATCAATCGCCCCTAGAGGAGGTAAAGACCCTAAGGTATAGCAGCCAATATCTCCGCACACGGTAAGCCCCAGTTTATGCAGGGTGTAGAATACCGCTCTGTGAGGGCATCCTGGGCAGAGCACCGGCGGACGTCCGGGCACATTTTCCTCTTTTAAGTATTCGATCTGTTCTCCTCCGATCTTTTGCCGGATCATATTGGTGCTGTACTCTCCCTGCACCGTGAAGATCTCTTTGCCGATGACGGAAATTCCGTTGGCCTTTAACTGGTTTTCAAAGAACGGCTCCAGCTCTTCCACCACATAGAGCGTCTCTACCTGGCTGGCAAACTCCCGCACCACATCCATGGGCAGCGGGTACACCATGCCCAGTTTGAGCACACTGGCGTTGGGCAGTGCCTCTTTTACATAGTTGTAGCACGTACCACTGGTAATCACGCCGATCTTGGTATCTGTCATTTCCACCCGATTCACGGGGAACACGTTGGCATCCTCTGCCAACTTCTTCATGCGACGTTCTACCACGATGTGTCTACCCTTGGCCATGCCTGGCATCATCACGTATTTTTGGATGTCTTTTTTATACTCTTTTAGAGGCACTTCTGTCCTCTCCCCTAGGTCTACCACACCTCTGGAGTGGGATACCCGGGTATTGGACCGCATGAGCACAGGGGTGTCGTACTTTTCACTCAAGTCATAGGCAAAAGCCATGAACTCCTTGGCCTCTTTGCTGTCCGAGGGTTCCAGCATGGGCAGGTGTGCACTTCTGGCGTAAAACCGAGAATCCTGCTCGTTTTGGCTGGAGTGCATTCCAGGGTCGTCTGCCACTAGCACCACTAAGCCCGTTCACTCCGGTATAGGATGCGGTAAACAGCGGGTCTGCCGCCACGTTAAGCCCCACGTGTTTCATGCAGCTGAGCGCTCTTGCGCCCCCCACACTGGCGCCTACCGCCACTTCTAGGGCAACCTTTTCATTGGGTGCCCATTCCACGTACATCTCGTCGTATTTTGCGGCGTTTTCCGTGACTTCTGTGCTGGGCGTACCAGGATAGGAA
>CAJJPW010000381.1 GCA_905193725.1 uncultured Eubacteriales bacterium | reverse complement strand
CAAGAACCCCTCTCCGCCTCCTTACGTCGGCACCTCTCCCCAAGGGGCGCCAGCGTGACGCTGGACCCCATGCCGCTTATAGAGCGAGAGATTAGCAAAACTTCTTCTCCCACGGGAGGCAGCGTGATGCTGGACCAACCTCCGTTTAGAGAGGAAGAGCTGTACGGGAATGTCAATCCCTCGGGAGGCAGCGTCCGCTGGGGGTGAGAAGAAAAACACAAACGCAGCTACCGTGGGTAGGAAGCTAGAGAAAATAGAGAAGCCTATTCGCGTAGGTGGGTGCAGCATCATGCTGCCCCAAGGGAAAGGCGTTTTAGGGGAGCAGAAGATAAATAAATGGCATAGGGTGCAGCGTCATGCTGCAAAGTACCTATGCCACTCATTACACACTAAAATTTTCGTCTTTCCACGTCTTTACTCGATCTTTTGCTTCCCCTGTTTGTGGGATGCAATTTTAGGGAAAACCACACCGGAAAGGGTTTTAAATACCAGCAATGCGATGACGCCATTGAGCCCCGCCTTAATCAAATTAAAGGGAATAATCGCCGGAAGCAGCATCGCGATAACAGTTTCCATAGGCTGACCCATGAAAATCGGCGTGAGGAACAGATTCATGCCTACCATGGCGGCTGTCATCACAATGACACCTAAAATCGTCGCCACAATCGCTCTGCCTAGCGTCTTCTTTTTATGGTAGATCAGTCCAGCCACGATGACGAAACATCCTGTCGCCACAAAGTGCATCACAATGCCGATCACACCGGATGCCGCGCTGACTGTCAATCCTTGAATAACGGATACCACCAGCGTGAGGATGATGCCCACCCCTGGTCCAAAGAGAAAAGTGCCAATGAGAATGGGAATATCAGCTGGGTCGTACTCCAAGAAAGGCGCTGCTGGAATCAGCGGCAGATGAATTAAATACACCAATACGATGGATAGCGCGCACAGTAGCGCCATGATGATCAGGTTCTTTGTGTCGAATACAGTTCTCTTTACAGCGTAAGTTTGTGTTGTCATTTTTTTACCTCCAAAGCTTTGTGGGAAACATCCCATCAAGATTAGGTAGGTCGGTTTCGACAGGTGGACGCGTTTTGGTCTGTATTTCCCAATAAAAAAACCCCTGTAACGCTTGTTACACGGGCGAATCTCACATTGGAAAACTTCCTATGCGTCGTTTCTTTCTTCCGGACTATAACCGTCGGTACTGGGATCTCACCAGTTCAGCCTGCACAACTTCTATGCAGGGTCGTGGACTCAATCGCAATTTTCATGGGCTTGCCTCGAGAAAACCTCACCATTTGACCCGCACTGGAAAACATCTTTCCCGCGAATCCTTTGCTCCGCTGAACATTGGTTCCTGACCTACGTATTGCTGGGTTACTCCCTTTACGTATTGCCGGAATGCCCCTTCGTACTTCTGAGATACTCCTCTTCCTCTTTCTAGGATGTTCCCATTGTATTCCCGGGTGATCAGCTTTACATGCCGGTTGGCTCGTTGGCCCCCTTGGTCTGCCCTCTTGCGATTATTACCACCGGTGGAGACTTTCACTCCGCCCCGAAACAGACTTTACTCTTTAGTTATATTATATGGCTCTGATATTTTATTGTCAAGAGATTCACTAGCCATACCCTGGCATTTTTTATGGGAACTCTTCCCCTCTTTCGCTCTGCTCCTCTAAAACGCTTACACCTTATGGTCAACGCCAGGCAGCGTGACGCAGCCAGCGTGACGCTGGACCCCATTCCATTTATCTACTTTCTGCTTTCCTATGTTTCATCGTCCTTGGGAGCCAGCATAGTGCTGGACCTCATTCCATTTATCTACTTTCTGCTTTCCTATGTTTCATCGTCCTTGGGAGCCGCGCTTCTATATCCCCCTCTCAGTCAGCTTCGTCGCCAGGCAGCGTGATGCTAGACCCCATGCCATTTATCTACTTT
>CAJJPW010000380.1 GCA_905193725.1 uncultured Eubacteriales bacterium | reverse complement strand
GCATCCCGTGGGGAGAGCGACTACTCCAGATATGTAACGGAGCGGTATATGACGATTTTCAATCCACGCACCCGCGGGGGATGCGACATTTTTGCTATGACACAAAAAATTGCCGATATGCCATTTCAATCCACGCACCCGCAGGGGGTGCGACCGATTTTGCGCCAGATAGCGATAGGTACTTCTTTTTTTCAATCCACGCTCCTCCGTGGGGAGTGCGACACGCCAATCTCGTTTGGGATCCATCACAACAATCCGTTTTCAATCCACGCAGTCCGAGGGGATGGGACAAGAACTCCATCCATTTTGAGCGCAATCTATGGGTAGTGGAGAAGCATTAGATGGCCTTTTCCATAATGTAGTCGTCCATCACATAGCCGCTGCCGATGTCTGCCACCTGGGTTCTGGCGGTAGTAAATCCCATGGCCTCATAGACCTGGATGCTGTGCTGGTTGAACCGATTGACGGTGAGCCAGATACAGCAGAGATTTCGCTCTTTACAAAGGGAGACTAGAAAGTCCATAGCCTGGCGAGCATAGCCATGGCCCCGATGTTCTTTGCGCAAGTAGAGTTTGCTGAGAAAGAGTTTCCCCTCCTTGGGGCAGATGCCGGTATATCCCAGGATCTGTTCGCCTTGTTTGATGAAATAGTATTCGTACCCCTCTTGTTCCAGCTGTGTGGTGATAGCCGACGAAGACTGAAATTTCTCCACCATGTAGTCGATCTGCTGGTCGGACAGGATGCAGGGGAAGTACTCGTGCCAAATGTGGGAGGCAAGTTGAGCTAACTGTTGCACTTGCTGTGGGGTGGTGATTTTTTCCATTTGTATCATTGATATTTCTCCTTGTTCTGCTGATATTATAGCAAATTTTAGGACGGAGGTCTATGGAAAGGCAGGATCAGGTGGGAGGAGGGGAGTCGTCTTTGGATTCTGGAAAACTGGAATCTATGGGCTGAGTGGCGGCCTTAGGGGTAGGACTTTCAGGAGAAGGAGAGGAGGAAGTGAGGGGAGAATGGATCTGACTGGCATCGGAAGATGTCGTGGAAAGGGATGCTGTTTGGGCGCTCATAGATGATGGGGTAGCAGCGTCAATCTTTTGAGAGCAGGACAAGGGGGCATAGATGGCAGCGGGCGCATTGGACTGAGAAGGAGAAGAAGGGGTTGGCGCGGGAGAGGCGGCGCTGGAGTGGGTGGAGCCGCTAGGTTGGCCGTTTGCAGAAGGAGTCTCTTTTAAGGTGATCTCCAGCTGATGGGACGGATCTTTTAGGAGCATGGAGAGACACTCCATTTGCACGAGGTTTTGATACTCCATGGCGTTTAGGTTTTTGGTCACGTGCTTGATGATTTTCTTTCGTTTGCTGGTGTTTTCTGCCACATTGTAGTTGTATCTTTGATTCACATAGAGGGTAAAAGTGGAACTCACAAGGCCGATCATGATCAACCCCAACAGCATCAAAAGGGAGGAAATCAGCTTGGCACCCAGTGTCTGCACGCCCATGTCCCCATATCCTACAGTGGCAAAGGTGACAAGGCACCACCAAAGAGACGCCCCTAGGTTGGAAAAGGTCTGGGGTTCTAAAAACATCAAAGCGATAGCACATAATAATAACATGGCGAAAAATACTGCCAGCACATAGAAAAGATAGTTAATGCGAAAAAAAGCGCCGGACTGTTTTTTGGCTATTTTGAGAAAATAGTTGAGTTTTAAGGCGTATAGCGCGCGGTAAATGGGAGACAAAATGCACAGCCATTCATAGGAGATGCCTGGCAATGCGGCGGAAAAGGGCAGGAGGATCAGCAAAGAAGGCCATCTTTTTCGGAGAAACGCCTGGGGATTCTGGGATTTCCGATAGGAGTGAATCGTATCCAAAAAGAAAATTGCGAAAATAATGGCTTCACAAATCACGAAAGTTGTGGTAATATGATCAATATAAAGTAATAGCGTTAC
>CAJJPW010000379.1 GCA_905193725.1 uncultured Eubacteriales bacterium | reverse complement strand
AGGGTATCTTTTCCCAGTTCAGTGATCTGATAGAATTTACCATTAATATTCTGCTTGGACTCCAGCATGCCCCCTTGAATGAGCTCAAAGAGGTTTTCCTGGAGGTCAAAGTAGCTCACCCAGTTGTTTTCCGACACAATGCGCAGTATTTGCAGCTCGGATAATCTGGAGTCCACTGCATTTAAAAGATACAGCAGCAGCAGTTTTGTCGTAGAGATTCCGCTATCCTTTGTTGCCATACACGTTCCATCCTTGCTAAAAAAATTTAGATATGATATCCTACCTTTAATATATTATACCACAAAATGGTGTCAATCAGAACAAGAAATTGGAGCAGAGGAAAAGTGAAACACTATATGTCGTGGCTAAAATCCCAAGGCATTCGGCTTTTTGGGGTGGCGGAACTTTCCAAAATAAATATTTTTGAGCCCCCTTTTACCTATGGAATTTCCTTGGGAATAAAACTCCCTAATGGGGTGGTGGATGAGGTAATGGAAGGCCCAACCCACACCTATTTCCACACCTATCGGACGACTAACGCCCTGCTGGACAAAATTGCCTATCAGCTGACACTCAAGCTGGAGGAAGAGGGAAACCGGGCACTGTACATTCCCGCCTCTCAGACGGTGGACAGACAGGCCATGCGGGGCAGAGTATCTCACAAGCAGGTGGCCTGTGGGGCGGGCTTGGGGTACATTGGCAAGAGCGCTCTATTTGTGTCTTATGAATTTGGGCCTCGGGTGCGGCTGAGCACCGTGCTCACCGATGGAGATCTATCGGATGTGCAAAGGCAGCTGACAGAGATGCAAGGTAGCACAGCAAAGCAGGAGGCCGGCAGTTGCGGCAGCTGCGACCTTTGCTGGAAGGCGTGCCCCTGTGGGGCGATTTCCGGCATAGAGTACGTCCCCGGCATGGCACGGGAGGATTTTTTTGACGCGGAAAAGTGCAGCAATTACATGAAAAAGGCCTATCAGCACATCGGCAGAGGCGCGGTGTGCGGCATTTGCATGGCGGTGTGCCCGAAGGGAAAAGGCCGTTTTTAATCAAAATTCGCATTTTCGCTAAAAAATAACAATTGCAAATTGTGAAAAAATGAGTATAATAAGAATCAAGCTACATAAGATAGCAATATCAATGTAATGAACGCCTGAAGTGTGCGTTATGTCTTTCTTTTAAACCTACATTACTATTACGGGAGCTGGAGTCTGGAAGTTTCATGTAGGCCTTTACACGGTAAGGGAAACAAGTAAACCACAGCTTGGCACCCACCTGTCAGTTGCGGCGGGTTAAACTTGAGACAGACGGCACGTTGGGCTTCTAATTTTGGCCTAATGATAGGCCTCTTTTTATGAGAATTAGCCTCACCACCCTACTTTTGATGGGATGGTGGGGCGTTTTACCATCTGCCTGGCTACGAGGCGGATTTTTGTCGCTCCCTGCTTGACCTTTTCCCTCTATAATGTTAAAATGTAACAGAATTTTGTTGTAAAGACTCAAGTATGTGTGAAATATGTGTGAGAAAAAAGAAAAAGAAGCAGCTTCAATTAGATGGAAATTTATGATATGATATAAGGGATAGTGAAGAGAACAGTGCAAATAGAAGCGCCGATATGAAGCGACAATGGATACGCGAAGATCTGCTGGGCATCCTGATTATCATGAAAACAGAGAAAAAAGCGGCGGCGGGAGCCGGGCTTTTGAAAATAAGAACAAGGGGAGAGTAGAGCAATGTACGATATTGTAGTAGCAGGATTTATCACTTCGGATATTTTCCCAACCTTTTATCCAACAAAAAACGGATTTCGGGATGTTTTTGTACCGGGAAGGTTGGTGAACATTGGGCCCATCAACATCACCACTGGTGGGGCAGTGGCCAACACAGGGTTAGCGCTGTTAAAGCTGGGCATTAACACCTCACTGATGGGCAAAATCGGCGACGACGATATTGGCGGGG
>CAJJPW010000378.1 GCA_905193725.1 uncultured Eubacteriales bacterium | reverse complement strand
CCAAGGACGATAAAATATAGGGAAGTAGAAAGTATCTCAATGGAAGTGGGTCCAGCGTCACGCTGAAATGCACAAAGAAGAGAAGCACAAAAGTGCCTACCGTGGGTAGTGAGACAGCTGGAAGAAGAAAAGCCAATGAGCGTACATGGGTCCAGCGTCACGCCGAAAAGAAGAAGAAAGAGATAACAGACGCGGCTACCGTGGGTAGTGCACTGCTGGGAAGAAGCAAAGTGTATTAGCGTACGTGGGTCCAGCGTCACGCTGGGGGGAGGAAGAACATGAATACGCGCCAAGTGGGCAGTGAAGGAGAAAAAATCGCCCTCAAATACCTAAAAAAACAGGGCTATCGGCTGCTGGAACGCAACTACTACGCAAACCACGGCGAGATAGACCTAATCGTGAAAAAAGCGGGCATCACTGTGTTTTGCGAGGTAAAAGCCCGCTCCCACGATGGATTCGGCACCCCGGCAGAGGCAGTGACACCCCGGAAAATCGCCCTGATTCAGCGCACTGCCCTACAGTATATCAAAGACCAGGGCCTGGAAGACGCCCCCATACGCTTTGACGTGATCGAGGTGTTCCTGCAGGAACAGCCCAGGGTCCACCACATTGTAGGGGCATTTTGAAAAAAACTAGGAGCAACACATACATGGAATATCGGCAAGAACGTCTTATAGATCAATTACGGAGAAAACCAGCCCCAAAGCCCCAAAAACTGCTGAGGGCGGCACTGGCTGTGCTCTTGTGCGCGCTCTTTCTGCTGGCGCCCGCTCTGGGCCGTGCCGCGGAGGTGCAGCTGGGCTGGGCAGATGGCTTTGAAAACCTCAAGGAGTACACCGCCTATTCCACTTCGGATCAAAATACCGCCTGGCTGGAACAGGGACAGTTGATGTTTGAAAATAAAGAGGAAGGGCAGTCCATCGTCAGTCTGCCCATTTCCCTTGCGCCGGAGCCCTGCTACCGGATCACCGCCACCCTGTCTTTGGAGACAGAGGCCGACGGACAGTTTTTCATGGATTTTGACAACCAAATGGCCACCTCGGATCCCTTTACCCAGAATAGCGGACAGCTGGAACTCTACGTGATGACCAACGTGGATCCCCACCAGGATTACCTGCTCCTCCTGTGCCTGGAGAGCAGCGGAAGAGCCAGCGCCAGCATATCGGCACTCTCTATAGAACCTCTGGCGGAAGTGCCACTGAACGCGCAGGTGAATACCCTGCTGGGGCTCACAGAGGAGGAGTGGGCAGAGCAACAACAGGGCCCAAGCTCCGACGTCCTGCACATGGAAGAGACCGAGACCCAAGGAGAACAGTGGGGGCTGGGGGAGCTGAGCATTACCCTGCTCATCGCCCTCTTTGTGCTGGCAATCTATCTGGTGTGCAGCGGCAAACTCAAAATCCTTTGGGAACGGCAGCAGAAAAAGGCCCTATTCCTGCTGTTGGCTGCTATCGCTCTAGCACTGCGAGTATATCTATCTCTCACATCCCAGGGCCATCTAAGCGACCTGGAATGCTTTAAAGCCTGGAGCCTAAACGCCTACAGCGTGGGGTTTGCCGAATTCTATAATGGAAGCTTTTTTGTGGATTATCCACCTCTCTATATGTACGTTCTGTACCTCATTGGCTGGCTACAGAGCGTCTTGGCCATCCCCTATGGGGAGGCGGGATTTACCCTGCTCATAGAACTGCCCGCCATCCTGTGCGATATGGCCATCGCCTATTTCCTGTACCGGGTGTGTCGACGGCAGAAAAAAACCTACCTGGGCGTTTGCTTAGGGCTACTCATGCTGTTTAACCCCATGAGCCTGATGGACAGCGCAGTGTGGGGGCAGATAGACAGCGTGTTCGCCCTGATGATCCTAGCCATGCTCTGGGCCCTGGAGAGGGACAGAACAGTGCTGGGTGCGCTCCTTTGGGTGGCAGCCATTCTGCTCAAGCCACAGGGCATCTTCTTCCTGCCGCTGATCCTGATCCTGCCCCA
>CAJJPW010000377.1 GCA_905193725.1 uncultured Eubacteriales bacterium | reverse complement strand
TCGGGAGCTTCATCCAGGAGATGTGGTCAACATCCCAGCTGGTGTCAAGCACTGGCACGGGGCAGCGCCAGATAGCTGGTTTGCGCACCTAGCAGTCGAGGTCCCGGGAGAGGAAATTTCCAACCAGTGGCTAGAACCTGTAAGCGATGAAGAATACGGAAAGCTAAAGTAAAGGAGGAAATACCGTATGGCAAAGGTAACAGCAGGACGGGATGAATTAGGTGGGTTTGCGCCAAAATTCGCCCAGCTTAACGACGACGTTTTATTTGGAGAGGTTTGGTCCAGAGAGGATAAGCTCTCTGCAAGGGATAGGAGTTTGCTTACCGTAGCGGCCCTCATGTCCAGCGGCATTTTAGATAGCTCGCTGAAGTTTCATATCCAAAATGCCAAAAACCATGGGATTACCCAGGAGGAGATGTCCGAAGCGCTCACCCATCTGGCCTTCTATGCAGGCTGGCCCAAAGCTTGGGCGGCATTTCGCATGGCAAAAGAGGTCTATGAGAAATGAGCAAGGTATGAATCAGATACTGGTAATCTTCAAAACATCCTTTGAAGGAATTTACCCATGAGCTATGTAAATTGTCCCATCCATCAGGGAAGTAAATGGATGATTGAAGTGGTTTATGAGCATTGTAAAATAGCAAATTTAGCCGATCAAAAAGAGTGCCATTTGGCACTCTTTTGATATCGCTACTCTAGAAGTTATCATCGATCTTCCCTATTGGTCTATTACTTGTGCGTCTTCCATTTTCTAAATTTATCCAAATACTCGATAGTTTGTTGAATATCCTCTTTGCTGGCCGCTTTAATGGCATCGAGTAAAATATCCAGTTTGTCCACGCCGGATGTCTTTTCCATCAGCGCCTCTATGATTGCAAACTGTATGGGAGTGCCGGTTTTCGCAAAATCGCTTACGAAATTTGCAAAAAACTCAGAAAGAGAAATGTGAAAGTAGTTGCAAATCGCAACCAGCGCCTGAAATGAGGGCGCAGAGTTTTCCTTCCGCATATTCGCCAAATATGCTCTATTGTATCCCAATTCCTCACTCAGCTTTGACTCTGATAGTTCTTTACTCGATCTCAGGTCTTCAATTTTCTGTCTGATATATTCGTGTATCTCCATTTGTCACTCCTCTTGTTTTAGTATAAGGGAATTGAGCGGAAATATGTGCTATCCAATAAATATAATTTCATTGATGAAAAGAGTAAAAAAGAGATATACTTCAATTAAATCACATATCAGATGAAAAAAATGTAGGAATACTGGTCCAAAGCGTATGTAAAATTCCATTTGAATTTCATCAAACTGCGAGGAGAAATTATATGAATCACAGGATCCAAGAGGATATAGAGCTATTTCGAAGCGCCATGAATAATTTTTTTGAGACCATCTACTACAGCTGTTTTGATATCCTCGGAGAAGGCTCTTCAACTTCCTCATCCCCTCAAAAGCCTCTCTCACACCTGGGTTTTTCACATGAGGCGCTGCTTTTGGCCGAAGAATTCACTCTATTTTTGGAGAAGATCTGCCTCTTAAAGCATCGGCTGTTCTTTTGCTCCGGCTTAGCATCTGCCAGAGATGGAGAATCTTCCCCCAATATTGCTCAACATAAAGAGAAAATCCTATCGAATTTTTCAGTGTCACCTGGGTATCTATTTTTAAAGGCTAAAATAGATGCTCTCCATCGCTCTCTATCCGCCCTGCTCAGTGAAGATGAAATGAAACAACTGGTGGAGTACGCTCATCAAAGAAGGTACCATCAGCCTCAGTTAGAGGACTTCATGTTTGAAAAGGGTTATTCTTGGGGGTGTTTTTTTCGTGAAATATACGGTATTTACAAATAGAAAGTTTGTGGTATACTAAACTAAGACTTGCAGCAAGCAGAGCTTGCAAAGATGCGCACTCGGCGCAGTGGTAGATGGTTGCTGAAGCAACCGCGCCTCGGCGCGAGAATGTGCCAAGGCACATTCTTTTTTGTCGCATTTTTGTAT
>CAJJPW010000376.1 GCA_905193725.1 uncultured Eubacteriales bacterium | reverse complement strand
ACCGCCATTCAGCACTTTGAAGATTTAGCCGGAGAATGCAACACGAAATGCAACACGGAAAATAAAAAACCCGATAACAATCAGGTTTTTTATGGTGCGGCCCATGGGACTTCCCTCCGGGCCCCCTCCGCTCGCTTCTTCTGCCTTTGGGCAGCGCTCGCTTCGGTTCAAGTCCCTCTTATCATAAAGATAAATCCTATGCACAGCACAGGATTTATCTTTATGGTGCGGTTGATGGGACTTGAACCCATACGAGCGTTGCTCACTACCCCCTCAAGATAGCGCGTCTGCCTGTTCCGCCACAACCGCATATGCAATTTTTAGCAACGTTAATATTATACTTTTACAGAGCCGATCTGTCAATAGATTTCTCAATTTTCTATCCATAGAAAAACCCCCATATCCATTTCGGATACGAGGGTTTTAGCTATCTTTTTAGTCCGTTACAATTACCTTAGAGCCCTTTGGCAGATTGTCGTAAATCCACGTAGAATCTTCAATGGGGACTCGCACACAGCCGTGAGAGGCCTTTTTCCCTAATTGGCTAATAGCCTTATCATAGCTGCCTGGACGGTCTGTATAATATGGCACTCTGTGGATGTAGATGCCTCCGTTAAAGCGCACTGCCTTTTCTGCAGTCATCAGTCCTGAGATAAAGTAGGGCTTTCTGCCGCCGATCAGGTAATCGCCAGTTGGCGTATCATTGCCCGCAGTACCTGTAGAGCACTTCATAGAGCGAATCAGCGTTCCATTTTTATCGTAGATGTACAACCGCTGTTTTGCAATATCGATATGCACACTCATGGTGGTATTGGGGAACACCTGCTTTAAGTACATGGTCTTCACATACCCTGTAACGCTCTTATTAGCATAGGTAATGCCTTTAATCTTAGACCAGCCGTTGGAGTAGTTCTCAAGCACAGTAACCCCTACTGTCTGCCCGTAGATCAACCCCAGGGATTCTGAGCTGGTGCTAGGCGACTTTCTCACATGCACTGCAGATTTTTCCGATTCCGTATCCAGCACAGTGAGGGCTGCTCTAAAGCGATCCATCATACTGGAGGATAGGGTTACATTGCTGGTCTTAATATATCCCACAAAGCCATCGTAGTACACCTGATGCCAGCCTGAGATATAGTTGGCTTGGATGATCTCCACCTTAGTCCCCGCTGCAATGCTCCATATGATTTTATTGCCAGAGCCGGTGTTATTATATAGGCCAGACTGATACTTCAGCGTACCCGTGGCGGTAATTGTCGGTTTGGATGACCCCCGAACCGCCGTATAGGAGGACGGAATGTATCCCTCAAAGCCATTGTAGTACACTTTATGCCAGCCAGAAGGCGAATTCTTCTTGATGATCTTCAACTCCGCGTATCTGGGCAATGTAGTCATCACCCGCTTGCCAGAGATCGTTGTGTTGTAGAGGGCACTTCCACCCGACTGAATCACAATGCCCGTGGCAGTAACTTGGGAGCTGCTGGCCTTAATGTACACGTTGGGGGCATATACATAGCCCAGGTATCCATCATAGTACACCTGATGCCAACCGGTAGCTGCATTCAGCTTAGTGATGTTAAAGGTAACACCCTTGCTAATGTTCATAATCAGGTATTTACTGGAACCGGTGGTGTTGTATAGGCCTACCCAGCCCAGATTTGCAGACTGCGCCGTCGCCACTTTTGTAGGTGAGCTGGTCTTCACTGCCGACTCGCTGGCCTTCACGTACCCTTCGTAGCCGTTGTAGTAGATCTTATGCCAACCGCTGGCTGCGTTTTTCTGAATTACCTGTAGTGCCGTGCCGCTCGTGAGAGTTCCCATTACTCTTCTGTCCGCAAGTGTGGAGTTATACACTGGCGTGCCATCTGTACGGATCGCCTTACCTGTTGTAGTCACATCTCCTTTATCTGCCTTCACGTACACGTTAGGCGCGTACACATAGCCCAGGTATCCATCATAGTACACCTGATGCCAACCGGTAGCTGCATTCA
>CAJJPW010000375.1 GCA_905193725.1 uncultured Eubacteriales bacterium | reverse complement strand
AAGCTTAATGGCTCATGATTGATGCGGCGGCGTCAAAGGTGTGGAGCAGCAGATGGGCCTGATAAAATGTGCGGAGGGCAAAAACCTCTTCATAGGAGGTGAAGCCCTGGCAGAGCACAAAACCAGCTACGGGAGCTTTGGTGCCTCTGCGCCGGCGTCCATGGAGCTCCTCCATGGTGATCTTAGTGTTGGGGCAGGAGAGAAATAGCTTTTGCTCTGGACGGAGAGTGTGAAGAACAAGTGGCTTTTCCTGTTCCCACTTGCTCAGCGCCTTTTTAGCGGCTTCCGTGGCCAACTGGCTGTGCTTGGCTGGCATGTCCTGTGGGGGCGTGTAATGAGCGATGGTCTCGCGGGCCTTAGGGGAAGGGGCGTAGTTGCCCAATGCCAACAAGATGGAGGGGACGGAAAAATAGGTAGACTCCTGACTTAGCGCCGCTATGAGCATCTCCTCCAAATAGGGCTGGGGCAGCCGGCCGGCCAGCTGGTAGGCCAGCTTGCGCACCTTGGGGTCATCGCCGCCAAACAACCCTTCCAGGGCCTTGGGATGCGCCGCCAGATACCGGCTGATCTGCGTGCCCTGCTGTTTGAACAGGCTAAAATCCACCAGACAGCGAAGAATCGGGCGGGCATGATTGCCCTCCAGTTGGGCGAAGAGGGATGCCACCTGCTCATCGGTCAGGGAGATGGGCCGCAAGGCCTCCCGACGCTTTACAGGCTGAAGTTGTTTGGCGTCTAAATCCAGTAGCAACTGCAGTAGGTTTTGGCTCATTTGCTCTCTCCTAGAATCTCGTAGATTTGATTGAGCACGTTTTGTGTGCCGTTATCCATGCCGCTGCTGCGCATGTTGCGGATGAGCTCTGCCCGCTTTTGCACCAGTTGGTCTAGATGGGAGAGGAGCGTTTGGCTGTTGAGATCCTCCTGCATCAGCACCAGGCTAAAGCCTTTTTTGGCGAAGTAGTTGGCGTTGAGAATCTGGTCGCCACGGCTCTGCTCCTTGGGCAGAGGGATGAGCAGTGCTGGCTTGCCCAGGGCCAACATCTCGAAGATGGCGTTGGCGCCTGCCCGAGACAGCATGAAATCACAGGCGGCAAAGATGTCTTTGAGTTGCGTATCTACATATTCAAATTGGCGGTAGCCTTCCTTTTGATCCAGAGCGCTATTGAGCTTGCCGTTGCCCCGGATGTGGACGATTTGAAACCGCTCCAGCAGCTGGTCAATGGTCTGATCCACCACATCGTTGATGGCGGCGGCACCTAGGCTGCCTCCCATGATCAGCAGCACAGGTTTTTTGCCCGAAAAGCCTAAGAACTCCAAGCCCCGGTTTTTAGAGCCGGTAAACAGCTCCTGCCGCACAGGAGAGCCGGTGAGCACTCCTTTGTTTCCCTCGATGTGTGCAAGGGCGCTCTCAAAGGACACCAGCACTTTGGTGGCTTTGGGCATGGCCAGCCGGTTGGCCAAGCCGGGGGTGTAGTCCGACTCGTGGAGCAGCACGGGGATGCCCAGCTTGTTGGCGGCGAATGCCACAGGCACGGTCACAAATCCCCCCTTGGAGAACACCAGGTCGGGCTGCAAGTCCTTGAGGATTTTTTTGGCCTGCCGGTAGCCGGCTAATATCCGAAATGGGTCTGTAAAGTTTTTGAGACTGAAGTATCGGCGGAGCTTGCCCGCGGAAATGCCGTAGTAGGGGAGGTCTGTCTTGCCAACAATCTCCCGCTCAATGCCGTTTTTTGTGCCGATATACGCCACTTCAATGCCGCGCTCCTGAAGATAGGGGACTAGGGCCAAGTTGGGGGTTACGTGTCCGGCGCTGCCGCCGCCTGTTAAAAGTACTTTTTGCTTCATCAAATCACCTTGCCGTTATTTACTAAATTTCTTTTATAAACTCCCATCCATCTGGAGCGATCTGTGATTTTGAGATAATTCACAGATATCTGGAGAGAATATAACATATTTTTTGAAAAAACATGTAAATTTTAAAAAAATAATTGAAAAA
>CAJJPW010000374.1 GCA_905193725.1 uncultured Eubacteriales bacterium | reverse complement strand
ACCCAGCTGGACGATATCAACGCAGCCGAAGACAGAGAGGAATTCGATAAGCTGCTGGAGCGGCTGAACGTAAAGCGCCCATCGGGCAAAACCATCTTCACAGTGGAAGAGGCAAAGCAAGCGGCTAATGAGCTGGGATATCCTGTGCTGGTGCGGCCCTCCTATGTGCTGGGCGGCCAAGGCATGGAAATTGCCTATGACGATAACAACATAGAGGAATATATGTCCATCATCGACAGAGTAGAGCAGGAACACCCCATTTTGGTGGATAAGTACATGATGGGCAAGGAAATCGAAGTAGACGCGGTGAGCGATGGCGAAGATATTTTGATCCCGGGGATTATGGAGCATGTGGAGAGAGCGGGCGTCCACTCGGGAGATAGCATTTCGGTGTACCCCTCCATCCACGTGTCAGACCGAATCAAAGAGGAGATCATCAGCGTGACTCACGAGCTGGCAAAAGCGCTGAAAGTGAAGGGCCTTTTGAACATCCAGTATATCATATACGAGGATAAGCTCTATGTGATTGAGGTAAACCCACGGGCATCCCGTACGGTGCCGTACATCAGCAAGGTCACAGGTGTGCCCTTTATCGAGTTGGCCACCCGTGCGCTGCTGGGAGAGAAGATTGCAGACATGGGCTACGGCGTGGGGCTCTATCCCCCGAGAAAGATCTTTGCGGTAAAAGTGCCGGTGTTCTCCTTTGAGAAGTTGCCGGATGTGGAAGTGAGCTTAGGGCCGGAAATGAAGTCCACCGGCGAGGTGTTGGGGCTGTCCACCGACTACGCAGAGGCGCTGTTTAAGGGTATTATCGCGTCGGGCATTCAAGTGCCCACAGGTGGCAAGGGCAAGGTAATCCTCACCATCTCGGATAACTACAAGCAGGAGATTCTGCCAGTGGCGGCGATCTTAGACTATCTGGGATTTGACATCTACGCCACACCGGGCACGGCACACATGCTCAACTTCAACTATGTGGCAGCCAGCTCGATAGATCCTATGAGCAAGCCTCACCCTAACATCGAAGATCTGCTGGAGAGCGACGAGGTGAAGCTGATCATCAACACGCCCACCAAGGGACGCCGCCAGACTTCGGACGGATTTAAAATGCGCCGGATGGCAGTGGAGCGGAAGATCCCCTGCCTCACTTCGGTGGATACCGCCAAGGCATTGGTAAAGAGCCTGCGACTAGGTAAGACGGACGCGGATTTGGAGCCGCTAAACTTAAAGGAGATCTTAGATCAGGGGGAAACCAGTAAATAGCATGTGGCGTGCGCTGGTGATCGTGAGAACGTGTCAGGCGCAAAGTCAACTGGCATAGATGTGCCTCTGCTTTTCTAAAAAACCAGGGAAGTGGGGGCACCGGCCAAGAGCGGCAAAACAAAAGCGAAAAATAGAGAGGTTGCATGATGCAAAAAAAAATCACAGGAACTGTGATAAGTAACGAGAAAATTGCCAAAGATACCATGGAGATGGTGCTCCATGTGCCGGATTTTGAAGAGGCACTTTTTGTGCCCGGCAGCTTTGCCCACATCAAAATTCCCGAGGCAAATGAGCTGTTGCTCCGCCGGCCCATCAGCATACACTACTACGACTTTGCCAAGAAAGAGCTCCACTTTGCCTATCTGGTGGTGGGCAAGGGGACGAAACTGCTCTCCCAGGCAATGCCTGGGCAGCAGCTAGACCTGCTGGCGCCACTGGGTAATGGTTTTTGCCTGAACCCAGAGCAGAAAAAGGTGTGGCTGGTAGGGGGCGGCATTGGCATCGCGCCGCTGCTCAGCTTAAAGAATGTGTACGAGGATAGAGAGTTCACCGCATTTTTAGGATATAAATCAAGGGAATACCTGTATAAACAGGAGGCGTTTGCCGAATTCTGTAGGGAAGTGCACCTGTGTACAGACGATGGAAGCGCTGGAGAAAAGGGATTTGTAACCCAGATGGTGGCAGAGCAGATGAAAGGGCAAGTGCCAGACGTGATTTTGGCCTGTGGCCCCATGCCCATG
>CAJJPW010000373.1 GCA_905193725.1 uncultured Eubacteriales bacterium | reverse complement strand
TCCAGCACAATGCTGGGGGGTGCAGCATCATGCTGAAATGAGCAAGAAGGAAAGTACAGACGCGGCTACCGTGGGTGTTGAATTGACTGGAAGAAGAAAAGCCAATTCGCGTAGGTGGGTGCAGCGTCACGCTGGTGGGTACAGCATCATGCCGAAAAGAGGAAAAAGGAGATAACAGACGCGGCTACCGGGGGTAGTGCACTGGAGGGAAGAAGGAAATAGATTCGCGTACGTGGGTCCAGCACAATGCTGGGGGTGCTCTGCCATAGGGTAGGGCGTTTTTGTTTTGGGAAAAAATGAGAAAAAGAAAAGGGAGAGGATGGGGAAAGTGAACATAAGATCTGTATATAACAGGGAAAAAGAAGAGGAGAGAAGGATCCAGCAGCAAGCATATCAAGCGCTGGTGGCACAAATGGAAAAAGAGAGAAGGGAGTACGCGCAGAGGAAGAAAAATCAGAGCCAAAATACGGCGGGGAGAAAAGATCTTCATCAGACCAACGCTAACAATCTATCTGACATGGTAAAAGAGAAATATAGTACTAATGTGGCATATAAGGCGCCTACTTCCAATGCGAATGAAGGGAAGACATTGAGTCTATCGGATAGAAAAGAGATGCTGAAATATAACCACGAGTTGGCAGCTGGGCAGTATGCCACGGATGAATCTAGGAGATACGATGTCCTTCCAAAAAAGAAGCAGAACAATACATACCAGGATATGGCGGAAATATTTGATGGGGTTGATTTATCCGATCAGAGCCAGCGCAATGCAGCGATGATGAGGCTGGGGAAATACATGGGGGAACACGGCCTATACTATGACAGCAGTTATATGAAAGAGAATGAGCAGCCTGGCATGGTACGGGAAAGAGAGGTAGAGCGCGGGGAAAAAGATCCCCAGTACACGGATTCTGATTTACAGCTGGTTACCGATGCCTATAACAGTTTGATGACGGGTTATGCCTTGGGGGATATGGTGGTAGCGATGGAGGAAGAGGCTCCCTATCGGGCACGAGGGGAAGAGGAAGCTAGACAAGCGGCGGAAGCATCGGGCACGTACACCTTTGAGGGAAACCCAGAAGGAGCGTTTAATGCGGTGATCTCAGAAACCAATGAGCACATAAACGATTTACAATACGAACTCGATTTTGGAATTGTCAGACGTGGAGCAGCATATTACTGGATCACGGGGCAGGACATAAACCAGGTGATTGCAGACACTCAGAAGGAGCTGGCGAATGAGCAAAAGTATCTGGAAGTGCTCGAAAAAATGAAGGATGAACTGACCGATAAGGGTTACGACCCGAACTACATGATGCACACCTACGTGGGAGGAGTAAAAGGTACGGCAGAGGCGTACATTGAGGATGAGGAAAAGAAAGCGGAGGAACTGCAATGGGTAGCAGACCTGATTTTGGGGGGAGAAGGGTATGAAGACCTAATACCTGAGGAGTACCAAGGGCTGAGCTTCGAGCAAATACTGGATATGAAGATTGAACAAGATGAACTCGTAACAGACCTAAAGCAGCGGGATTGGCAGGAAACAGAAGGTGTGAAGAGGCCTGCCATAGAAGGGAGAGTGCTGATACAAGAGGACTTTGAGGAGAAGTCGAAAAAGGGGGCCAGCATAGTCCCGGTGCACGATCGTTGGGAAAAATACCCCACAGAGAAGAGCATGGTGGCGTATATAAATGACCCGGAAGTCAGGGAGAGCATGATGACTCAAGCGATTAAAGTTGGGGATGCTGCACCACAGTGGGAATGGGAGCAGCTGACAGAAGAAGAGAAGGGGGTCATAAGATATCTTGCGGCGGAGGAAGACTATGAGGGAATCAAGGAGTATCTAGAAGGGATATCGCCGGATTTGAGGGCGAGGTATGTAGAAAAGCAAAACCAAACGTTCTATGAAGAAGCGAAAGAAAATCCAGTGGGAGGCTGGATGGTATCAACGGGAGCGGGGATGATGCAATGGCCGGGACTTCTGTACTCGGGAGGAGTAGCGCTGTCCAACGCG
>CAJJPW010000372.1 GCA_905193725.1 uncultured Eubacteriales bacterium | reverse complement strand
ATCCCGGTTTTTATTTGGGCGTATTTTGAGACGGGGTTTCGGTTTCTCACCAAGACCATCGCCACAACACTGGTATCTTCTATCTTTATCGATGTCTCTGCCCTTTGGCTGCCAGCTTACTATGGGGACACGTTACTTGTTACGGTATTTGGCGGTCTGCTCTCCGGCGCAGGCCTCTCTCTGATCTTTTTACGGGGCGGCACCACAGGAGGTACAGATCTTGCCGCCAATCTGCTCAACCGGCACTTTCCCCACATCTCCATCGGCAAGTTCATCTTGGCAATCGATTTGATTGTCATCTTGCTATCCGCCCTGGTGTACAAGAATTTAGAGAGCCCTCTTTATGGTGTGATCATCATCTTTATCACCTCCAAAGTAGTAGACGCTATATTGTATGGCGCTAATACCGGGACAGGTAAAACCATGTTCGTCATGTCCCAAAAATCAGAGGAAATCGCACAGGCAGTGATGGAAAATCTGGAGCGTGGCGCTACGCTGCTCACTTCTATGGGGGCATATACCAAGCGCCAGGGTTACACGCTATTGTTGGCCGTCCGCCGCCAAGAAGTCCACAAGACCTATGAGATCATCTATCAGATTGATCCTCATGCCTTTATCGTGGTGGGAGATGCGGGCAATATCACAGGAGAGGGCTTTTTACAGCATCCATCGGAGACCAAAAAACAGTCCCGGCGCTTGAAGAGGCGCAAAGATTCCTCTGGCAAATCGGACTCTCCCTCGTAAGTCAGCTCACTTGGGTTTTGGCATTTCTTTCAGAAGTGGCTGTGTCAGCAGAAGGCTTTTCTCCAAAGAGCACTACGCTCAGAACTCCTAAGGCCACCGGCAGAACTATGGGCATCAAAATGAGGCTATAGGGATAGAAGTAAATGGCCAATATTCCACAAGCCATAAGCCCCAATACGAATAAAACACTTTTATGGATGTGCCAAACCGCTTGTTTTACGCTGTATAAAATGAGCGGTTTTATTTTGATATGATGATTCTGTGCCAGCTTTACAAAGCAAATCGCGCTACAAGATAAGTACACGATGCTGACGAAAAAAAGCGCTGCCAAGGGCAGAACCGCAAATATACTGACTTCGAGCAGGCGCAAGTACACTAGATAGGCCACTGTCTGCACACCCAGGCCCGCGCAGATGGCTAGTCCCAGCATTGTGGTTTTTCCAAAGCAACCCCTGAAGGCTTCCCAAAAATCCGACCACAAAAATACCGGCTGACCTTTTCTCACGTTTCCATAGATGGATAACAGCCCATGCCAGGAGGCAAACAGTGTCAAAACCGGCAGGCTCAGGAGCAGAAAGAGCAACGCCGTTTTTACCAGTACAAAAAAATGTTGCGCCAAATAGCATGGCGCAGATGAAGTGGAGGTGCTTTTTGCATTTTCCACATTGGCGATTTGTTTTTGCTTTACCAGTGTCTTGTCCATTTGATACTCCCTTCCCGAGTGCAGTTGCTCCCCAAAGTTCTCATTTGGTCTGCCAAGCAGCTACTGGGGCTTCTTCCCAAGTGAGTAGGCTCTCTTGTGTCTTGGCGTCAAACAGGTGAAATTGATCGGGTTGAAAGACGATGTCCACAGTATCTGCCTGCTCTGCCGTTGCCGACCATCGATCCAGATCTTTGGGCGAGTGCACCTTTACCACACAGCGTTTTCCCTCCACATCCAGGTGCAAATACATCTCCGAGCCCAGCATCTCGGAAATATCCACTTTGCCTGTGAGCTTGTTTGCCTGCTGGGCATCAAAGCACAATGTAATATGCTCTGGTCGGATGCCAAGAGTAATGGCAGTGGGCTGCTGCTTTTTCAGCTTTAAAATGGCTTCCACCTCTGGGGAGAGTGTATAGGTGTTCCCCAGGCATGTTACAGTATACTGATCCTTTTCCGCATCTAGCTTTAACTCTCCATCGTAAAAATTCATCTGCGGCGTGCCGATAAATCCCGCTACAAACATGGAATTTGGCCGGGAATATACCTGCCTTGGCGTCCCCGACTGCA
>CAJJPW010000371.1 GCA_905193725.1 uncultured Eubacteriales bacterium | reverse complement strand
GAATTTTTTTAAAAAATCAGAGCAAAACGCGATAAGCTTGCTTCGTCACGCTGGCGACGGTTGCAACCATCGCCGAGGCGCTTCGCTCCTCAGTGTTTCAGCGGGGGATGATACCCCCTGTATGATCCATTTTTCTATTTTTCCCCATAGTTATGGGGTTTTTTACAGCTTTGCCGGCCTCATTTCGAATGGAAATATCCAAAATACAGCACATGAATTTCAAATTTTAGTCAAGTAGGCAACATGAATCTAGCGTTTATTTCCCGTCCGCGTATCCGCGATGGGCGCGACTTTTGACCTATCTACAATTGCCAAGCACTTTCCCAAAGGTTCTAATAGCCGCATAATGGTATCAATATCTGGCGTACTTCTTCCCGCTTCCATGCGGGATATAATCGGCTGCCGTACCCCCGTTAATTGCTCCAATCGCTGTTGGCTCATTCCCCGGTCTTTGCGCAACTGTATCATTTCCTGCACAATATCTTCCACTGTATTACAGGGCTTTTGGTCATCCATTTTGCTCTACTCCATGAATCCACAACTCATTTTCTGGAATATCCATATTATCATCCCACGCAACAGCCGCACCTCCACAAATGACCTTTACATTGTAGAACAGGGCTGGATTATCTTCCAAGGGAGCAAATAAATCTTCAGTCAGCAATGGCTTTACATCGTATGTCTTCTGCACTCCATTTTCAAATAACACCGATAATATCATGTTGTTCAATGGTTTTACTTCCTTCACTTTAATCGCCATAATGTTCACCCTTAAAGCTCCCCTCTCTATTATAGAGGAGGGAGTTTTTTTAATCTTTTTTCATTCCACATTTCCAACATTTCTTCTTGATGTTCAGAGGCCCATTCTCTAATTAATGATTGTGCTCTTTTGGGTAGATCCCCCTCTAGCATTTTTAATGTTTGGATGTCGAACGCCCCGTTATATTCTCCATATATAGCGTGAAAATGAGGCGGATTATGGTCATTACTAAAAAACATTTTAATGATAATCCCATAGAATCGTGCAATTTCTGGCATTTATTTCCCCTCCTTACATGTTATTATAATAACCCACTAGTTATAATCCGTCAATTCTTTTTAGATACATTTCCATAAAAAAAGACCGGCCCCAAAAAGGAGCCGGTAGTATGCCAAGTTACTGTTTAAGAGGCTTTGCGCTTTCTAGCATATACGGCAATACCCGTCAGGCCGCCGCAGGCCAGCACAAATAGGCAAATCCAAAGCGCCATGTTCCCGCTATCGCCTGTCTTGGGAACGTCGTCCACATGATCTTCAGACGCAGAGGGCGTTTGGGTCGGCTGGTCGGTCTCAGAGGGCGTTTGGGTCGTTCCCGTTGCGGGAATCTCCACCGCCGCCTTTGCGTACTTGCAGACCGTGCATTCCTGGTGTTTTGCTCCCGCCTGGGTTGCGGTGGCTTGCCGGTCTATCACCCATGCAAAGGTATGATCCGCCTGGTTTAGTTTGGTGCCGCAGCTGGTGCATTCCTTCCAGTGGCTTGTTTCATCGGACTTCCACTCCGTCCCAGCGGTATGGTCATTCGTAGCGGGGATTTTGGTATCTGCCTCCTGGATCTGGTTTTGCAGCGCCTCATCGCTGAAGTATTTTCCACACTCCGTGCAATACCAGTAGGCGATATTGCCATCCTCCGTACAGGTGGCGTCCTTCGCCTCGGTTTTTTTCGCATGGTGAATGTGCGTAACTACCTCATCGCCCTCGTTCACATCCGCGCCATTTACCGTCACATCGCCGCTTCCTTCATTGGAGATGGTGACCCCATCTACCGGAATGGATAGATCCACATTGCCGGCGAGCACCGTTATCTCATCGCCCTCTGTCGCAGATTGGGCAACCTTAGCGATGTCATCGTCGCCCACCACGTAATTGGTGGATCCATTTCCGGCTGTATACGCAATCGCAGCGCTGTCGGCGGGGACGTAATCCACTGGGGAAATCGGGAAGGTTCCGCCGGTTATTGTGGTTGCACTGGGGTCGT
>CAJJPW010000370.1 GCA_905193725.1 uncultured Eubacteriales bacterium | reverse complement strand
ATCGTCCGGGGCCTGGACTACTACACCAAGACGGTGTTTGAGATCATCTCCACCAACATCGGCTCCCAAGGCACGGTGTGCGGCGGCGGCAGATATGATAAACTGGTGAAGACCTTGGGCGGGCCGGATATGCCGGGCATCGGGTTTGGCATGGGCATAGAGCGGCTGCTGATGATCATGGAAAACGCCGGCCTGGAGGTGCCCAAACCCAGCGTTACCGACGTATACGTCTGCCCCATGGGGGATCAGGCGAGGCAAAAGGCCTTCCAGTTGGTGATGGAGCTGCGGGGGCAGGGGATCAAGGCGGATATGGATCACTGCCAAAAGAGCCTCAAGGCACAGATGAAGTACGCCAATAAACTGGGCGTCCGGTATACCGCTGTGCTGGGAGAGGAGGAGATCGCCGCTGGCCAGATCACCTTGCGAGACATGGAAAACAGCACCGAGAAAAAAGTACCCATTGGGGAAATCGGGGCGAATTTAGATTTATAATTTAGGCCTTTGGGCTGTAATAGAAATTTATTGGAGAATGGAGTAAATCATATTATGGGTGAACTGTTAAAGGATTGGAAGAGAACGAGCCTTTGTGGGAACATCACCGAAGAAGACATCGGCAAAGAGATGACCCTCATGGGCTGGGTAGATACCAGAAGAGACCTGGGCGCACTGATCTTTGTGGATCTGAGAGACAGAAGCGGCATCATGCAGGTGGTGTTTGACGAATCCACTTTCGGGGATTTTGCCAAGGCCGAGAGCCTGAGAAGCGAATACGTGCTGGCTGTGCGGGGCAAGATCGTCAAACGCTCAGAAGATACCATCAACGAAAAACTGCCCACCGGCACCATCGAGCTAAAGGTGGAGGAGATGAAGATCTTAAACGAGGCGGCAACCCCTCCCTTTGAGATCGTGGACGACACCAAAGTAAAGGAAGAGCTGCGGCTCAAATACCGCTATCTGGATTTGAGACGGCCGGAGATGCAGAAAAACATGATGATCCGCAACCAGATCTCCATGACAGCCAGAAACTACCTGGGAGAAAACGGATTTTTGGAGCTGGAGACCCCTATGCTCACCAAGAGCACCCCAGAGGGAGCCAGAGACTATCTAGTGCCCTCCCGGATTCACCACGGGAAGTTCTATGCTCTGCCCCAATCCCCACAGATCTTCAAGCAGCTGCTGATGGTCTCCGGGTTTGACCGGTACTTCCAGATCGTCAAGTGCTTCCGGGATGAGGACTTGCGGGCAGACCGGCAGCCAGAGTTCACCCAGATCGACATGGAGCTCTCCTTTGTAGAGGTGGACGACGTAATCGCCCTCAACGAAGGGCTCATCCAGAAGATCTTCCACGACGTGATGGGCATGGATATTCCGCTGCCCTTAAAGCGGCTCACCTATCAGGAGGCCATGGATCGGTACGGCAGCGACAAGCCAGATACCCGCTTTGGCCTAGAACTACACGACATCAGCAAAATCATCGAGAACTCTGAGTTCAAGGTGTTCAGCTCGGTGGTGAAAAACGGCGGCAGCGTGCGGGCCATCAACGCCAAAGGCGCTTCCAGCAAATTCGCCCGTCGGGAGATCGACGCCTTAGTGGATTTTGTGAAGATATACGGCGCAAAGGGCATGGCCTGGATCAACATCACCCAGGAGGGCCTCAAATCCCCCATCACCAAGTTCCTCAGCGAGGAGGAAGTTCAGGGGATTTTGCAGGAGCTGGACGGCCAAGTGGGCGACATCCTGTTCTTTGTGGGCGACACCAACAAAGTGGTGTACGACTCCCTGGGCAACCTGCGGCTGAAATTAGCAGAAAAGCTGGAGCTCATCCCGGAAAACACCTACGATCTGCTGTGGGTTACCGAGTTCCCGCTGTTTGAATACGACGAAGAGGAAAAGCGGTACGTGGCCAAACACCACCCCTTTACCGCACCGATGGATGAGGACATTGAAAAACTGTCCACCGACCCAGAACACGCCAGAGCCAAGGCCTATGACATCATCCTAAACGGCAACGAGATCGGCGGCG
>CAJJPW010000369.1 GCA_905193725.1 uncultured Eubacteriales bacterium | reverse complement strand
TATCGGGCAGTTCGATTTTCCCGATTTGCCTCCTAGTGGCAGGCTGCGTTCTCTGGATCTCCTGAGGTTCAAATTTCGGCTTTTCAATTTTTCTGCGAGTAGGCTCCGGTCTTGCGCTGGGGGCTACTTCATATTCGTAATCTTCCTTGGGTACTGCTGCGCCCATGACATATTTGGGCATAGCTTGTCCCCTTCCCGACCCATTTTGTGCGTAGGACATAGAAGTCCCCCTCACCTGTCGATTCTCCCCTGCAAAAGTTTGGCTCGCTCTTTGGCCGGCTGTCCGCCTGCCCACTGCACTGGAAGCGTATCCCGCTTGTCCCATGGCCCCAGGCGTTCTTCTCTGATAGGTACGTCTCGACTGCAAATCCCGCCGTCTTCTCTCTATCTCGCTTGTGGTGTTGTGGTCCATCTGGTTGGAGCGTTTTTCTCCATAGGTATCCTCTTGACCCCAGGCCGAAACGGTTTTAATTCCCAAGTTGTGGCTCCCTGCTGGCGCCTCTTTTCCCGAGCGTATCACTTGCATATCCCATTGGCCCTCTCTTGCTCTGCCCATCTCCCTTTTCCAGTCTCGCTCCGCTTGCCGGAATAGATCTTGGCCGCTGGCCGTTCTTTTCTTTTCATAAGGCGTCTGATACCCCTTTTCCATGTAGGTATAGCAATTTGCATCAGCGCCCTCATATTTCAATTTTTGGCTGTCTTTCCTGCTGTTTCCGCTCGCTATCATCGTTTCCCTCTTTATATATCTCTAAAATGTTTTATCTATTTCATTGTCGCCCCTATGGGCATTCCGGCCCCCATCAATCACTCTGCTCTTTCGAAGATGCGGAGCTTAGCGCTCTTAGACCGTTTGTTTTTCTCCATCTCCTGCGGCGTTGGCAATATTGGCTTTCGAGTGACCACCTTGCCCTTAGAAACTCTGCCGCATACGCACACGGGAAAATCTTTGGGGCAGATACAGGGGTCCATGGCCTCTTTAAAGGCATTTTTCACGATGCGGTCCTCCAGCGAATGAAACGTGATGACCGCCAGCCTTCCCCGGGGACCAAGCACATCGATAAAATCCTCTACCGTCTGTTTGAGCTCCTTTAATTCCCCGTTTACCTCAATGCGGATCGCCTGAAACGTCCGTTTACAAGGGCTTCCCTTTCCCGCCCATGTCTTTTTGGGGATGGACTGTTCCACCAATTTGGCCAATTGTCCTGTGGTCTCAATGGGAGCTATCTTTCTAGCAGCTACCATGTTCTGCGCGATGCGGTGGGCAAATTTTTCCTCTCCATAGTCTCTGAGAATGCTTCGCAGCTCCTCTTCTGGGTACTCATTGACTACCTTCCAGGCGCTTAGCTGCTGCCGCCGGTCCATCCGCATGTCCAACGGTGCATGTTCATCCTTATAGGTAAACCCCCTTGCCGGTTCATCCAATTGATAGGAGGAGACCCCCAGGTCTAACAGCGCACCATCGATCTTCTCAATGCCCAGCTCCTTCAGAATTCCCTTGATATTTTTAAAGTCATCCCGTACCAGTATTTTGTTGTCAAATTGGCCCAGCTTTTCCTGGCAGCGCTCAATGGCGTCCTCATCTTTATCAATGCCAATCAGCTTGCCCTCTGGCCCCAGCTGCTGTAGAATCTGCCGGCTGTGTCCCCCACCGCCTAGCGTACCATCTACTATCACAGCATCGCTTTTTATTTGTAACCCCTCTATACACTCCTGGAGCATGACGGGTAAATGACCATTTGCCTTCTGCATCGCCTAAATTCCCAATTCTGCCAGCTTGCTCAGCGTACTTTCAAATTCTTCTTGTGAGCTTTCGTTGTATTCTTCCCAGTAATCCTTTGCCCAGAACTCTATTCTGCTCATGACGCCGATGATCACCACTTCTTTATCCACTTTGGCGAATTCCCGCAGCCTCTGTGGCAACAGAATTCTACCCTGCTTGTCCACCTCGCATTCGGTGGCGCCTGCAAACAACCTCCTTAAGAAGTTCTGGATACTCACATCTGTCAGCGGCATGCTAGTGAGCTTTTTGGAGAACTTTTCCCACTCTTC
>CAJJPW010000368.1 GCA_905193725.1 uncultured Eubacteriales bacterium | reverse complement strand
TTGGGGCATTGTGGCTGGGCTGGCCGTGATCCTGCTAGGCGGCGGATACGCTCTCTTTTCAGCAAGGCGGCGCAGAAGAAGGGAGCATAGCCACAGCCTCTGAAAAAAGAGGAAAATGGAGAAGAAAGGGCCACTTAAATTTTTTATATTGACCACTCTCTAATAGATGAAGCGATATTGCTTTTGTCTATGTGAAAAAGCACTCACTGGGGATTCCTGGTGGGTGCTTTTTGATTAACAATTTTCATGAAGATCTAAAACGATCTAATTAGCTAAAAACGCCTATTTAGGGGATTTTCATAGGTGTTTTTCCTTTATATATAATTCCAATTTAATGAAAATATAGCTATAATCCGCATACATTTCCCCAAAAAACAAGTAAGGGGAAGAAGACATCTAGATACTTTTGCCATAAAGGAGCTAAATGGCGTTCTCAGTAAGTTCCAATTTTATACAGATATTTTATTTTTTAACTATTGACAGAATGGGGTTTGTTTCCTATAATAAAATTAACAAATGACTTAAAAATAAACAAATGTCCAAAATGTTCGAAAGAATGTAAAATACCAGTGAATACAAGTCAATAGGTTTTTTAAGGGAGAAAGCAACATGAAGTTACTGATCACAGCTGAGTACAGCAAGGTGGGAATGAAAGAACTCACCTCCTTGTTTCAGACAATTGATTATCAGCCCTGGACAAATCGGGGAAAGGGGCTGACAGCTGAGGAGTTATGTGAAAAATTAAGTGGCGGAGCATACGACGCTTTAATCACTGAACTAGATGAAGTATCGGGGGACGTGCTCAGAAAGTTTCCCAAACTCAAGTTTATTGGGGATTGTAGGGGTAATCCTACCAATATAGATTTGCAGACCGCTAAAGAACTGGGCATTCCGGTTTTTTGCACTCCAGCCCGAAATGCCCAGGCGGTCTCAGAGATGTTGGTGGGAATGATGCTTTCCTTTTATCGCAACATCCCCTCGGCAGTGGAGTATGTAGATCAGGGAAGATGGATACAACCTCCTCCTCATACCTATTATAAATTTCAGGGAAATGAGCTCTGTGGAAAAAAAGTTGGATTTGTAGGGCTGGGGGCTATAGGAAGGAAGACCGCACAGATTATCAGGGCATTTGATACAGAGATTCTCTATTATGATCCATATGTACAGTCCGCTGATTTCACTTCTGCCTCATTAGATAGAATTTTTACAGAGTGCGATATTATCTCCATCCATCTGCCGGTGTCAGACGAGACCCGAGGGATGATCGGAGCGGATCTTTTGACGCGAATGAAAAAGACTGCGGTGTTAGTGAACACGGCCAGATCAGCAGTCATAGACAGCAAATGCTTATATGGAATATTGGCCAGTAAATCCATCAAAGGTGCAGTGCTAGACGTTTTAGATCATGAGCCACCTAATGAAGACGACTTAAAGCTCGTCAAGCTTCCCAATGTACTGGTCACACCACACATTTGTGGCGCTACCTTTGAGGTAGTGGACCATCAATCCAAAATACTCAACGACCAAATTAAGGAATATTTTGCGCTTGTGTAGATGCAAGCCACTATCAATAAAAAGAAAGAGGAGAAAAAGATGAAGAAGATCACAGCTATTTTTGTTGCAGTTCTGCTGGTGTTTGCCATGACAGGATGTACCATTGGCGAAGATCCCGCTGCAGAGACGACAGAATCGCAAGGGTCCACCACGGAAGAAATCTCACAAGGCGAGACACCTGCGGCAGAAGGCGCTGCCACTGGTGTGCTGGATGGCGCTCCCGTTCCCTCTCTGGAAGGCAAGACCATTGGCGTGGCTGTCATTGGGACCACCAACAACTTTGACCGGACTGCTTATGAAGCCATGCAAAACAGAATTGAGGAGTTGGGCGGAACAGTAGTGGCAACGGACGGGGAGCGGGACGATCAAAAACACATTGCTCATCTGGAGACGATGATCACCGACAAGCCGGATGCCCCGGCGGGCAAATTTGCCGACCACGTGCTCGTCGCAAAGAGCGGCATGGTCTCGGTGGTCGATTCGCTCGTCGCGGCCATGAGCGTCATCAACGCGCTCGTCGTC
>CAJJPW010000367.1 GCA_905193725.1 uncultured Eubacteriales bacterium | reverse complement strand
TTCACCAAAATATTTTTCATTATAGTAAATTCTTTACCGTATTATTATAATTTATAACTCGTTATATGGCAAGCAAAATTTGTATTTTCACCTAAAATAAAGTAAATTTATCATAACATATATTGCCATCAGAAGAAAATATTTATTCACTATAATAAATAATCAAAATGCCATTCTCATTTGTGTTGAGCCAGCGTCCATCTTTTGAGAAGCTTTTTTTCTATTTTTCATCGCTGTATTAAACTACACTTTCTATTTTTTTCAGTCATAAGCGATTGTTATTCGGGATCATTTATGTTATCATAAAGTCAAATATTAGACTATTTACCCTAGGATGAGGAGCTGTCTATGAATCGGGCACAAATAAGGCCGTATGTGAATCAATACTGTAAACTGCGAGATGTGCAATTTGCCGCTTACGAGTTGTACGCTAGAAAGCACAATTTGACTGCTAAAGAGCTGTTCGTGTTGGACTTAATCTGGTTTTCGCCCGATGGCTGTTTGCAATCGGAGATCTGCCAGCGACTTTCAGCCACAAAGCAGACTGTCAGCGCCATCGTAAAGAAGTTTTTGAAAAAAGGTTATGTGTCCCTCACCGCGTCCCAAACAGACCGTCGCAATAAGATGATACGCTTTACCAGCGAGGGAATCGCGTACACGAAGAAAATTATCCCCCCTGCCGCCTATGCGGAAATAGATGCGATGGGAGAGCTATCTGGGGAGGAAATTGCCGAGCTAGTGCGACTGACCACCTTGTTTTCCCACGCTATGAAAAAGAAGTTTGATGAAATTCAGGAGGAACAGATATGATACTCAATACCGGCGCTCGAACGGATACCGTTCAGTATTACACAAAATGGCTGTTGCAGCGCTTTGCTGAGGGGTATGTGCTGACCCGCAACCCGCTTTTCCCAAACAAAGTGCTCCGCTATGAGCTGACGCCAGAGAAGGTGGACTGTGTGGTGTTCTGTTCCAAAAATTATAGGCCCATTTTGCCGCGACTCCACGAAATTACAGACCGTTTCCACACCTATTTTCACTACACCATCACCGCCTATGGCAAAGATGTAGAGCCAGGGGTACCTACTATACAGGAAAGCATGGAAACGCTCATTGCGCTCTCCCAATTGGTAGGGAAACAGCGAGTTGCATGGCGGTACGACCCAGTATTGCTCACAGAGAAATACACGATAGCGCGCCACATGGACACATTTGAGCAAATGGCAAAAGCGCTTGCCCCCTACGTCGATCGCTGCATCTTTAGTTTTGTGGAGATGTATCAAAAACTAAAATCCAACATGCCAGAGCTGCTTCCCCTTTCCCAGCGGGAAAAGGATGTATTGGCGCAAGGGCTGGGTCAAATTGCGCAAAGATATGGGATTCCCATTCAGACCTGTGGTACCAATGGAGATTATACCCGCTATGGAATTCACACCTCTGGCTGCATGACTCTGGACATTCTGGGGCAGGCCAACGGCATCGCTTTTAAGAATTTAAAGCATAAGGGGATGCGACAAGGTTGTCATTGCATGGAAAGCCGGGATATCGGAGCATATGACACCTGTTTGAATGGCTGTAAATACTGTTATGCCAATAAAAATCCCCACAAAGCCTTTGCCAACTTTAAATACCACGACCCTGCTTCCCCCCTTCTCCTCGGTCATTTGCAGCCGAGCGACACCATCATACAGGGAGCGCAACGGAGTTTTTTAAAAAATCCTTCCTGTAGGGAAGTAAAATAGAGCACCAGTGGTGAAGCAATGAAATTGTTTTTAGACGTTTTGTGAATTGGTGCAACATCATTCTGCTCCCTCTCAGGCAGCGTGACGCTGCACCCCATTCCATTTACTCACTTCCTACTCCCCCCGAAATCTTTCTTCCCTTGGGGCAACGTGACGTTGCATCCAATGCCATTTATCTACTTCCTACTTCCCTAAAGTTTTCTCCCCTTGGGAGCCAGCGTGACGCTGGACCCACTTCCATTGATCCACTGCTTTTTTCACCTACATTTTACGTCCTTGGGAGATACTTTCTCACTTTCCCTTGCCTCGCCCCTTGGGGAGAGGTGCCGATGCGCAGCGA
>CAJJPW010000366.1 GCA_905193725.1 uncultured Eubacteriales bacterium | reverse complement strand
CGTATTTTTTATCCCTTTTACAAAAGAGGAAAGCCACCAAATTGATCACAATGAGATAGACGGTGAGCACCGCATAGACCCAATACATCTCTGTCCTCCTAGTAATACTGCTCTACTGTGCGCAAAATCAGATGCAGCCCATGAGAGGCAGCCAAATACCGAATCAAATCCCTCTGGTTTTTTTCGCCCCGATTCAGGTTGAGCTCCAGCACTTCGCTGTGGCGCTGGGTGTCAATGCCCACGTACACCAGGCCCACTGGCTTTTGCTCCGTGCCGCCGCCAGGCCCGGCAATGCCGGTGATGGAGACGCCGATATCCGCCCCTGCCAGCTCCCTGACCCCTTTGGCCATCTCAGCGGCTGTCTGCTGGGAAACCGCCCCATAGGCATCCAAGGTGCTTTGAGAAACTCCTAAAATTTGGTGTTTGATGTGGTTGGCATAGGTGCAAACGCCGCACTCAAACACCTCTGAGCTGCCGGCAACTTCGGTAATTCGCTTGGAGAGATACCCTCCGGTGCAGCTCTCTGCCGTCGCCACCTTCAGGTGCTTTTCCCTCAGCTTTTGCACTACCGCATTTTGCAGCGTGCCCACGTCCACGCCATAGACGTATTCCCCTAAAATATCCTTCACCTCGGCCACCACCGGCTCTATGAGCCCCAGCGCCTCCTCTTTGGAAGCGGCTCTGGCGGTAACCCGCAGCATCACTTCCCCATCCTTGGCATAGGGGGCCAGAGTGGGGTTTTGATAGGCCACCATCTTGTCCTTTAAAATCGCCTCTACTCTGGACTCTCCCATGTTGAACACGTGGATGCTCCTGCTCACCAGCACCTTGTCCGAGTCCTTTCTCAAATAGGGAATCACAGATTCCAGCATCATGGGCTGCATCTCCCTTGGCGGCCCGGGCATGAGGATCGCCGTCTTGCCGTCCTTCTCCACCGCAAATCCCGGGGCGGTGCCGTGGCCATTTTTGAAAATCGTGGCTCCTTTGGGAAACCAAGCCTGCTTTTCGTTGTTCTTGGTCATGGCCTTTTTATATCTCTTGAGCCGCTCTTTGATGAGCGCCAGCGATTCCTCATCCAGCTCCAGCTCCAGTCCAAAGTACTCTGCTACCGTCTCCTTGGTCAAATCGTCGTAAGTGGGCCCTAAGCCCCCAGTCATGATGAGAATGTCCGAGCGTTGGAAGACCATATCCAGCACCTCTTTGAGCCGGCCGGCATCCCCGTTGACGTTGATCCCCTCGGCGAGTTGGCTGGACAGCATCAACCCCTGCTCGAAAAACACCGGATCGAAAGGCAGCAGAGCGTCCGCTGCCAAAGTGCTCAGATCCACCGGCCTCAGGTCCGCCTTTCCCTGGCCGCTGTCCGCCCGGGCCAGCTCCAGCATTTGCTCCACCAGGGCCCGCATCTGCCGGGACATGGTGAGAATGTTGGCAGAAAACCGCACCTGGCTGTCCCGGTCATTTTCTTCGCTTTGCAGCAGCTCCGCATTGGTCATGATGACGGTAAGGGGAGTCTTCAGCTCGTGGGAGGCGTCGGAAACAAACTGGCGCTGCTGCTGCCAAGCCCACTCCACCGGTTTCACTGTCCAGGCGGCCAGTTTGATGCTGATCCCCAGAAAAGCAAAAAAGCAGAGCACGCCGATGAGGATGCAGTTCTTGACCAGATTGTTTAAGGTGGACTGCTCACTGGTGGTATCTGCAAAAATCACACTCTGTCCAAACGGAGCGTCTACTCGCAGAAAACGCAGATGATACTGCTTCAACTCCCCGGATGGGCGGTTCACCCGCTCCACCTCCTGGATCAGTTCCTGCAAAAAAGTATGGACGTACTTGCACTGCAAAGCGTCGGAAGGCGCGGGAACGACGACCGTTTCTTTGGGAGCTCCGAAATGGTCGTGCCCGATCCGCGCCTCCGGCGGCGGCGGATAATCCCGGATATTGTCCCGCAGGAACATCCCCGCCTCGTAATCTTTATGATCGACGTAATACGAATCGTAGTCCCAGTAGAACTCGGCGCGGCCGCTTTTTTTCAACTATGGGGCTATAGCGCAGCTGGTAGCGCATCTGCTTTGCAAGCAGAGGGTCGCCGGTT
>CAJJPW010000365.1 GCA_905193725.1 uncultured Eubacteriales bacterium | reverse complement strand
AGCATCTGTTTTGCCTCATTACAGTCGAGCCCAAAGATGTAGTTGTTCTCCATCCCCGCCTGCTCCACGATCTCCACGTTGGCGCCATCCATAGTGCCCAGAGTAACTGCTCCGTTCATCATGAACTTCATGTTGCCCGTGCCCGAAGCCTCCGTTCCAGCGGTGGAAATCTGCTCGGAGATGTCCGCTGCGGGGATCATTTTTTGGGCGTAGGATACATCGTAGTTTGGCAAAAACACCAGCTGCATCTTCTCCCTGGCCTGCTCATCCGCTTCAATGAGCCGGCCAATTTCCCCCAAATACTTGATGATGGCCTTGGCGTGGAAATATCCTGGAGCAGCCTTGCCGCTAAAAATAAAGGTGGTCTTGGGCATGTCCTGCAAATTTCCCCCTTTGATTTCCAGATAAAAATGCATAATTGCCAGGCCATTTAACAACTGGCGCTTGTATTCGTGCAGCCGCTTGCACTGTATGTCAAAAATGCTGTTGGGGTCGATTTTGATTTGGGAGCGATGCATCGCATACTCGGCCAATTCTTCCTTTTTTTGCTGTTTGACTTTGCCAAAAGCCCTAATCAATTCCGGCTGACTGGCGTAGGATTCTAACTGTTCAATCTTTTCAAATTCTTTTGCCAAATTCACCCCTAAAGTGTTTTCAATGAGACTGGTGAGCTCCCGATTGGCAATGAGTAACCACCTTCTCACGTTGATCCCATTAGTGATGTTCAAAAAGCGCTCCGGATAGATGTGATACCAAGGGGCGAGCACCTGATTTTTTAAGATCTCCGTGTGAATCCTCGCTACGCCGTTTATATAGGACGAACAGTAAATGGCCAGCCGCGCCATGTGCACTTGCCCCGTGGCGATGATCTTATACCGTTCCCGCGGGTAGCTCAAGTTCTGATGCTCCAGCTCCTCCTGCAGCTTTTCGTGGATCCTCTGTATGATTTGATAGATCTCCGGCAGGAGCTCTTTCATCATCCCCTCATCCCACTTTTCCAGCGCTTCGCTCATCACCGTATGATTGGTATAGGCAAACACCTGTCTGGCGATATCAAAGGCCTCGTCAAATACCATCCCCTCTTTCCAGAGAATCCGAATGAGCTCGGGAATGGCCACTACAGGGTGGGTATCGTTGAGCTGCATACTGGCGTACACTGGGAGTTGATGTAGGTCCAAATTGTGTTCCTTCACATGGCGAATGATATCCTGCACCGAAGCGCTGGCGAAAAAGTACTCCTGCTTGAGCCTGAGCCTTTTACCCTCCTCTGTGCTGTCGTTGGGATACAAGACTCTGGTGATCAGCTCCGCGGCGTTTTTCTCCTCCACCGCTCCATTCCAATCTCCCCCGTTGAATTTTTGAAAGTCAAATTCCGAGAGTGGCTCGCTCTGCCAAAGGCGCAAAGTGTTGATGGTGCTGCCATCCCAGCCGATCACTGGCATGTCGTAGGGGACCGCCCACACCTCTTGATCTCCAAAGGCCACTTTTACTCTTTCACTCTCCCTCCGTAAAAACCAAGGGTACTCACTGCTCTGCCAATCGTCAGAGACCTCCACTTGAAACCCGTTTTGAATCAGTTGTTGAAACAGCCCGTCTTTGTATTTGATGCCATAGCCATGTAGCCTCATTCCCGTAGAGGCGGCAGATTCCAAGAAGCAGGCGGCCAGTCTCCCCAGACCCCCATTGCCCGTAGCAGGGTCGGTCATATCCTCCAGTTGCCGCAAATTCACTTTCTTTTTTTCCAGCAGCGTTTGGACTTCTTCCCATACGCCCAGCGCCTGCAAATTATGAGCCACCATAGGGCCAATCAAAAATTCAGCGGAAAAGTAAAACGCCTGTTTGCAGTCGCACTTTTTTTGCTCATTCCACTCCATATAGATGTGGTCTAGGCAGCCCTTCACAATGCCCGTCAATAGTTCCATGCTATTTGCCTGGCTGATGGGCTTTCCAAACAGCTGTTCTACTGTCATCTCTGCTACATTCGCCAATTTTTGGCCTTCCATTTTATGTGTCTTCATCTCGTTTTCCCTTCTTTTTAGCAATTCAATTCGTTCCCTTCCACTCTTTTTACCCTACAAGATTGCGATTTGATTTTTGCA
>CAJJPW010000364.1 GCA_905193725.1 uncultured Eubacteriales bacterium | reverse complement strand
CCATAGTAAATTGCGATATTCGCTCGGGCCGTTGCCCGTGGCGGAGAAGGAGGGACTTCACAGTAAATGCCCTCTACTGGGACCTAAACCAAAATTGCGTCATAGATCCTTTGGAGCGCGGGCTGGAGGATCTTCGGTTAAAGAGGCTGTGGACCACATCCAAAGATCCGGATGAGATCTTAAAGGACGACGGGGTGAGAATCCTCAGGTTGGTTCGCCTGGGCTGCCAGATGGATTTTCACATCCCCAAAGAGGTGCTCCTTTCGGCGAAGAAATATGCAAAGCAGCTGAAAAATATCAGCAAAGTCGCCTTGAGAGGAGAGCTGGATAGGATTTTGCTGCTTGACGGCAGAAGTGAGGCCATAAAGCAGGGTGGAACGCAAGGCATCACCCGGATAAAGAGGGCGCTGCTCCTGTTAAAGGGGATCGGTGCGCTGGAAATTCTGTTTCCCCCATTGGCGCTGGGCGAGTCGTGCAGACAAAACCCGACGTATCACAAATACACAGTGCTGCTGCACAATATAAATACTTGCGAAAAAATGGATTCTGTATTAAAATTAAGGCTTGCAGGGCTCCTTCACGATGTGGGCAAGCCATTGGCCTGGGAGAAAAATCAAAACATGCACGAGCACCAGCAAATAGGGGCGGAAATCGCCTGGGATTTGTTGAGAGAATACGGGTATCCTGCAAAGTTGGTACGGCAGGTCGTGCAGCTCATTCAAGAGCACATGTTTGATTTAACCGGAAAGGCCAAAAGGGCAACCATCGTTCGCAAAATCATTGCTCTTGGGCCCGAGGAATTTGAAGAGCTCATTTGCCTTAGAAGAGCGGATGAACTGGGGTCCGGCCTACTGGGGCAGAGTAAGACGGCGGACCATTGGCAGAGCATCCTAGATCACATGAAAAAAAGCCATGCTCCTTTCTCCGTACGGGAACTGGCAATTGGGGGCAGAGAGCTAAAGGAGAGGTTCCCTGATATACAGGGAGAGGAGATTCGCGCAATGTTGGAAAGATTACTGCTCATTTGTGCCAAGAAACCCTCTCAAAACCACGCTGAAAGACTGATGAATCATGCAAAACGCATGATCAATGACATAAAACGAGAAGTGAAAAATCGGAGAAGAATCCATGGCTATGGCCAAGAAGAAGGATGAAAATAGGAGGGAAAATCCATGTTTAACGATCAAAATAAGAAAAGTGAGTTCGTCAATCGGGAATATGTAGGAAACTTTGCCCAGGTGGAATTCGATACCTATGTGAATATTGGAGGGGGCAAAGAAGAAGTAAAAACAGTGAGTGCCAAAATGCACTACGTTGAACAGGGAAGCGGAGAGCCCCTAATCTTAGTACATGGAATTACCCAATCCCTCTATACCTACCGGAAAAACATCAAAGAGCTTTCGCAAAAGTACAGGGTAATTGCGGTGGATTTGCTGGGATATGGTTACTCGGAAAAGGCGGATATCACCTATTCTGTAGAGGAAAACGCCTTGAGCTTAGAGGCGTTTATGAACAGCCTGAAAATCCCCAGCGCCAACTTCTGTGCCTTTGGCGAAAGCTGGGCATATGTGATGGACATCGTCATCCACAATCCGCAAAGAGTCAAAAAGGCCATTTTGGTGTCGCCTGGTTTTGTGACAAACAACTACCCCAGAAGCCTGCGCTCGTTGGCTTCCCCCATGGGAGGGTTAGTAGGGAACTCCTTCTCCTCCCCCGCCACGATTAGAAAATACCTTTCCGATTGTTTCTTCGATAAAACGCTGGTGACAGACAAGCTGGTCAAGGAATATGCACGGCCGCTGGCCATGCCGGATACCAAACAGGTACTCAAAAGGAGCTTTACTGCGTATGATGATAGGGAGATATTCCAGAAATTATCCAATATACAACACGATATTCTGCTGATAGCTGGCGTGGATGACATCATGCACGGGACAGATTACGCAAAACACATCCGCGAGCACCTAAAACATGGATATTTTGAAAAGTTCAAAAACTGTGGATATTTCCCCCATGTGGAAAAGTATCTCAAGTTTAACGAACTGGTGGTAGAGTTTTTAAATTATCAGCCAGAGAGAGAATCCTAAAGAGGCGTGATT
>CAJJPW010000363.1 GCA_905193725.1 uncultured Eubacteriales bacterium | reverse complement strand
CAATAAAAAGATAAGAACGTGGGCGCAGCTGGTAAATGCCAGCTTACCGGCAAACAGACCAGCTTTTCGTCACATGCGTCGCGGGCAGGAAAAATTATGTATCTACCATTATAAACGGCGGGGAAATCGGAGTCAATCGGAAAAGGAAACAGGGCGATCTCCGTGGACGGAGATCGCCCTGTTTTAGTCTGGATCTAAAGTTATTTGGCAGCGATGCGCCAGCCTTCAGCCTGCTCGCGGATGGCGGTGAAGCGGCGGTAGACGCCGTTTTGCTTCACCAGCTCATCGTGCGTGCCGGACTCCGCGATGCGGCCATCCTCCACCACCAGGATCTGATCCGCGTTCTTGACGATGGAAAGGGTATGGGCGATCATCACCACGGTCTTTTTCTCCTTGAGCAGATTGGCAATGGCCTGTTTGACCGCCAGCTCGTTCTCGATGTCCAGGGACGCCGTGGCCTCGTCCAGCAGTTCCGCCGCGAGGACATACCGCTCCACATGCAGGCTGCGGATCAGCTCCGCAAAGTCCTGGGCATTCAGCGTTACGCCGAACATCTGCCGTGCGGTTTCCGGCAGCTTGTGGGCCTCGTCTATGATGATCCACATGCCGCCATAGGCCAGAATCTTCCCTTCTTGTTCTACCACCAGATAACAGGTGTTGGGGTTTTCACAGATATCCTCGTACAGAGATTCCAGCGACCAGGGCATGTCAAAACACATCTGCTCCAGCTGATGGATGGCCTTCAGGTCCTCCAGGCGCGCCTCTCGCACAATCACATCCAAGGTATTTTCCAGAGATTTATCGTTCATGGCCGTGCAACCTTTCCGCTTGAGATTTTCTCAGGTAGTGGGGTGTCAGATCGTACAGGCTGATGGCCCCTTTTTCCCCTGCCTCATAGGCCAAAATACAGGCTGCCGAAGCCTTGGGATAGCACAGATGCTTTTCTCCGAACTGGGCATCGGGCAAGATGTTTTGGATCTTTTCCCGGTAGGCCAGCGCGCCATCTCCCAAAAACAGCGTCTTCTTTCCCTCCAGCTTTTGCAGGTATTCCTCTAGCGAGCCGGCAAAGTCCTCCAGTATTTTTTGGTCTCCTTCAAAGGCCGCGCCAAACACCTGCTCTCTTCTGGCATCCAATATGGTGCAGACAGTGCCTGCAAACTGCCGTCCGTTCACCGCCAGGCAGTCCAGCGTGTCGATCCCATAGCAGGGTTTTTCCGCTCCAAAGGCCAGTCCTTTGGCGGTGCATACTCCGATCCGAATGCCAGTAAACGACCCTGGCCCCACCACACAGGCGATCCCATCCATCTGTTCTAAGGTGAGCCCAGTGAGGGCAAAGGCCTGTTGGATGAGCAGGCAGAGTGTGGTAGAATGGGTCTTTTGATTGTTGATATTGAGCTCGCAAATCACCTTGTCGTCCTGCAATATTCCACAAGAGCAGGCGCTTGTAGAGGTATCTATCCCCAAATAATACATGGTTACTTCCCTTTCACTTTTGCGCCACTGCCGCTGCAATGGCCTTTTGATATTGAGAATTCTCGGTGGAGAACTGAATCTTTCGCTGGGTATCTGAAAGGCGAGTGATCTGGATGGAAAGGATATCCTGCGGGAGGATATCCCGGATGAGGCTAGCCCACTCGATGAGAGTCACTCCCTCTTGCTCTAGGTATTCCTCAAACCCGATTTCAAACATCTCCTCTGGGTCTTCAATGCGGTACACGTCAAAGTGGTTGAACTTCACTCTGCCCTGGTACTCTCGCACCAAGGTAAAGGTAGGGCTGATGATTTCCTCCGATACTCCCAGGCCCTGGGCAAACCCTTTGGCAAACACCGTCTTGCCCGCCCCCAGATCTCCATCTAAGGCGATCACGCCTGTTTCCAGGCACTCGGCCAGCTGTTTTGCCACCTGTTTTGTCTGCCATTCACTTTGGGTAACCACTGAGTCCGTCATACCATTCCTCGCTTTTTTGATATCAACTTATATAATACCCAGAAAAGAGAAATTTTGCAATACCAGCGTGATGCTGGCAGCGTGACGCTGCACCCACTGCCGTTTAGGGAGGAAGAGGATGGCGGAATTACACGTCCTCGGGAGGCAGCGTGATGCTGGAT
>CAJJPW010000362.1 GCA_905193725.1 uncultured Eubacteriales bacterium | reverse complement strand
TTGGCGGTGGGACGACGGATATCGCTGTCATCTCCTTAGGAGGTTCTGTGGTAAGCGACTCCATCAAAATTGCTGGTGATAAATTCGATGAGGCTATTGTGCGCTTTGTGAAGAAGAAGTACAATATGCTCATTGGTGAGAGAACAGCGGAGGAGATTAAGATCAACATCGGCTCTGCGTTCCCCAGAAAAGAAGAAGCGTATATGGAGATCACAGGCAGAAACTTGATTTCTGGTCTGCCCAAATCCATTACCATCAGTTCTAATGAGACGATTGAGGCATTTCAAGAGCCTCTCAACAGAATTATGGAAGTGCTCCATGGAGTGCTGGAGAGAACACCACCCGAACTGACCTCTGATATTGCAGAAAATGGAATTTGTATGACAGGTGGTGGATCCCTGCTGTACGGCCTGGATCGGCTGCTCACAGAAAAGACCAAGATTCCCTGCTATATTGCAGAAGATGCGATTTCCTGCGTGGCCATTGGAACGGGCCGTTCACTGGAAAACATCGATATCTTCAATGCCAATGCAGTGTATGACTACAGAGAGGGAAATTACTACGAGGGATATTGATCAAAAAACGAGCGACAAGATAGGCGCCTAGCTGATGCGGGCGTCTTTTATATTGCGGGCGTCTTTCTTGCCACGGAAACACATATAGCAGAAGTGTAAAAAATACTTTTCAATTTTGTAAAGTTATTATATAATACTTTATTATGTATCGTAATAGTTATATGATAATGAGAAAAAAGAGAAGGGTGAAACGACTTTGACTGTATTTCGAAAGATTCTCGCGGCTTTTTTGATCGTGTGTATTAGCCTGGGCGGGGTATTCTGCATTGGAACATATGCCTATGGAAAGTATACCGGATATTTAGAACGGCCAGATGAGGCATTTGGCATTGAACCCACGATTACAGTAGTAGATAATGATACTGGTGAAGAAAAGGTTACAGGGGCTCCTAAGGAGTACTTAGAGTACGACGGAACGATGTACTATAGAAACCCCAATATCGTCAATATTTTGTTCTTGGGAGTGGACTCAAACGACGAACGAGAGGCTGCCTCTAAGGGATATCGAAGCGACAGCATTATGCTCTGTGCGTTAGATGTATCCAATAAGACAGTTCAACTTTTGTCCGTTCCTAGAGATACAAAGGCCAATGTATACCATTTGGATGGCGAAGGGAATGTAGAGTTTGAGAGCACTAATAGGATTAATGCTGCGTATAGTTTTGGCAGAGACGGGGATGTACATGCAGCTCAAAATACCATGCGGTGCGTTTCCGAATTGTTGGAAAACGATGGAACATTTAATATACCTATTGACTACTATGTAACAGTGGATATGGATGGCCTGGAAGAAGTGATCGATGCACTGGACGGTGTAGAAGTTACACTAGACGACTATTTCCCTGGAATTGGAAGCGAAGGAGATGTAGTCACCTTAAAGGGAGAAAAAGCACTTCTGTATGCAAGAGATCGCAAGAACACTGGGGGAGACCTGGCGAGAGCGCATCGTCAACAGATTTTGCTCATAGCAATCGCTTCAGAGATCAAAGACATGGGCGCCATCGAGACAGTGCAAAAGCTATACGGTCCTATTATGGACAATATTAAGACCAACCTAGATGTGAAACAGATCATGGGTCTGGCGGGTATTTTGGACAATATGGATATTAATAATATCGACATGAATATGCTTGAGGGAAAGACTGGCAAGGAAGATGGCAGATCGTATTTCTTCCATGATGAGGAACTGACAGACCAGTTAATGCTAGATCTATTCTACATAAAAGATACCGCGCAGAGTGAGACAACTGTGGCGCAGGCCGACGTCACAGAGGAAATTCAGGAGATGCTGTAATGCAAGATCGGCTTTAAGAACAGTAATGTGCATAAAACAGATATATTGTACCCGATATATCTGTTTTTTTATGGTTAACTGGTTGCTACATGAAAATGGAAAGTAATAAAGGGGGATACATTGTAACAGCGTTGAAACCAAGAGAAAATAACAAGAGCCGGCAATGCCGGCTCCTTAAATACGAAATTTGAAATAGACTTTTACGGTTCGATGCTGTTTTCCAAATATGCCTTTTCAATGACGACCTCTTGCA
>CAJJPW010000361.1 GCA_905193725.1 uncultured Eubacteriales bacterium | reverse complement strand
GCTGCCACTGGAGCTGGGGCCGCTGCTGCCACTGGAGCTGGGGCCGCCGCGGGCGCCGCTGCCACTGGGTCTGCTGGTGCTACAGGAACAGAAGGAACTCCTCCGATCTCTTCTACTTCTACTTCATAGGAATTTCCATTCACATTTATCATAAATTTACGCATAAGATTAACCTCCAATAATTTTTGTTCTCCCTTTTTCGGGGACTCTATTCCAAGTACACAAATTACTTTTTCATCCTATTCTCCATCCATTAAAAATGGTTGAGAACATTTTCTCTTTTGGATGTACTGCTCCAAGCGGAACCAGTGGAAGAAATTCTCCTAAAGGAGCGAATCGTCACATATCCTGGTTCTTTGCCCATGGCACAGGCCACTGCAGCCGTCAAAACTGCAATGAGCTCCAAATCATCTTGCTGAGCTGGTACTGATACAGCTGGTGCAGCAGCCTGCTCTCTTTCTGGTTTTTTCTCATCTAAAACAGGTGCTGCAGATACTGCCGCCTCTTTGGCTGCCTTTTTTTCTTCCCGCTCTCTTTGCCTGCGCTGTTTGCCCTCTGCCTTTTTCACAGATACACTTTGAATGCCTGCTGCCAGAGGTCTTAAAAGCTTGCACATGCCAACCATGATAAACAGAACTACAAATACGATAATCAGTCCAATTGCAAAGGTCTTAAAACCTAAACCTAGGCTTTCCAGTACGTTCATAGCATAACCTCCCCTTCTATTACCAAGGCATTACGCCATGTTTTTTGGGTATTCTATTTTCACGTTTGGAAAGCGCCATTTCCAAAGCACCTATTACCATTTGGCGCGTCTCACTAGGCATGATCACATCATCAACAACCCCTTGTTTTGCCGCACTATAGGGATTTGCAAAGAGCTGTAGATACTCCTCTACTGCCTTTTGTCTGCCTTGCACGCCATCCTCTGCCTGTTTGATCTCGTCTTCAAACATGATAAGGCTTCCTGCCTCTTCGTCCAGTGGGGCAATTTTAGCACTGGGCCAAGCGTATAGTGCATCTGCACCCAAAGCCTTGCTTCCCATCGCCGCAAAGCCGTCGCCTACTGCTTTCCCCGTAACAACGCTCACCATGGGCGATGAAGCTTCTGCATAGGCAAATGCCAGCTTCGCCACTGCACTGATAAGGCCAGTTTGTTCTTGCTCTAGGTCTATTACCGTGCCTTCGTTGTCGATCAAGGAGATCACCGGAATGCTGTAAGCATCCAGCAGGCTGATAAACCGAGCTGCCTTTTTGCAGGCATCCTGATCCAGCTGCTGGCCTGGGACATTGGCAACAATGCCAACGCTAGTGCCATTGAGCTGTGCAAACCCAGTGATGATATTCTTAGCGAAATCCGCCTTTATCTCAAAAAACTGTCCATTATCCGCTAACTCTGCTACGAGCGCTCTCATGTCGTAGCTTTCCGCATTCATATCTAAAAGTGGACGGTTTAAGTCATCGTTGCACATTTCAAAAGGTGCTTCATCTAAGTTGTTGGATGGCAAATAGGTGAGCAGCTTTTTCACTGTGGCAAATGCCTCGTCCTCTGTGCCGCATACAAAATCCGCAAGACCTGTTTGTCCGCCATGAACTTGTGCGCCGCCCAGCTCCACTGCTGTTTTGTTCATTCCCTCATTGGCGCTCAACACCTGAGGCCCGTGTGTGAGCAAGGCACCCACTTTATCCACAATGACCATGAAGTCGCAAAGCGCTGAAATATAACTGCCACAGCCTATCGCGTTCCCCAGTACCATGCTGATTGTGGGGATAATGCCAGAAACTTCAGATAACTTTTTCATGATCATGGCGTATCCGCTCAGTGCGGCAGCGCCTTCCTGAACCTTCGCTCCATCTGAATCCATCATGCCGATCACTGGAACTCCGGATTTTACAGCCCTGTCAATCACGTCTACAATCTTCCGCGCATGGGAAAGCCCTAGCGCTCCCTTAAGCACTGTATAATCCTGTGCAAACACATACACTGGCCTTCCTTCGATGCTGCCAAAGCCGGTAATCACACCGTCTGTTGGCGCAGAAGTGTCTTTAAAACCATAGACAGCGTTTGAATTTTGGACGTATTTTCCAAGTTCAATAAAGCTGCCTTCATCCAATAACTTTGAAATTCTTT
>CAJJPW010000360.1 GCA_905193725.1 uncultured Eubacteriales bacterium | reverse complement strand
TTTGCAGTACTGCTATGGCCACGAAAACCAGTACAGTGCTGAATTTAGCTCCGTTTATCTACTCTGTGTTCCCCTAAAACTTCCTGCCCTTACTTCACTTCCATCAGTGATTGCAGCTGCACTGAGGATTTTTGGAGACAGCCAGTGTGTCAAAAGTCATGTGGAGGAGATCCACTACCAACATCCCCTTGAGAGGAGGTAGGTCCAGCAGGTATTTGATGCACTCGTTGGCCATTAGGCTGCCAATTACTCCGGCGGTAGAACCCAGGGCAGGAATCGGCCCGTTCTGAGGTGGAGACTGAGGAAACACGCAATTGTAACAGGGATTTTCAGGTTTTAGAGTACACAGAATATAACCGCAAAATCCGTCGATACCTCCGTCAATGAGAGGCAGCTGTAAAGCGTGGCAGCTCTCTGCCAATAGCCGGCGGGTGGCGATGTTGTCCACACAGCACAGCACTACATCTGCTTGGGAAAGGTCTTGTTCCATCGTATTTGCAGATAGAACATGGCTGATCAGCTGGAGCTGTACATTGGGGTTGAGCTTTTGGAGTTTTTCTCCAGCAGATATGACTTTTTCTCTTCCAATGTCCTCCTGAGTATGGAGAATCTGCCGGTTTAAGTTGGAAAGGCTGACGGTATCCTGGTCGATCATGGTGATCTGACCGATGCCAGCTGCCACTAAATAGTATAATACTGGGCTGCCCAGTCCTCCGGCTCCCACCACAGCAACGCGGGATTGCTGGAGTTTTTGCTGTCCATCTAGGCCAATTTGAGGCAGTATGGTTTGGCGAATATAGCGTTCTTCCATAAAAGTGTCTTCCTCCTTGCAGCGGATAAAGTTCCAGTTATTTCTCCTTGAGGGTGGCGGCATTTTCCACTTGGGTGTTTTCATTTGGGGGATTATTAGGCCAATCCTCTGGATTTTCCAGATAAATGCTCTTGGTGTCAAAGGCAAACTCTCCACCCTCTTCCCGCACAATGTCCAATATGGCGAAATTTACCTGTTCCTTGACTTTGTGATATTCGATAAAGTCTGTGGTGTTAGTGAAGAAATACAAGTAGATTTCCAAACAGGACTCTTGAAATGCGGAAAATCGGACGACAATCGTATCTTGGTTGATCTCCTCATAAGACGCAAGGTATTTTCGCAATCGCTTGGTGATATTCTCCAGCGTCTGGCGGGAGGTGCGGTAAGTAAGACCGATGGTGAAGGTAATGCGTCGCTTTTCCATTTGTGACCAGTTGATGATGGATTCATTGGCGATGATGGAGTTGGGCACTACTTCTACACTGTTTTCAAACCTGCGGATGCGAGTGGAGCGAAAGGAGATATCTTCTACGATTCCCTCGATTTCTGGCGTTTGGATCCAATCGCCCACTACAAAGGGCTTGTCGGTGATGATCACAATGCCGCCGAAAAGGTTGGCAGCAGCATCCTTAGCTGCCAAGGCGATGGTGAGGCCTCCAAGGCCTAGACCGGTGATCAACCCCGTCACATCATATCCCACCTCTCCAATGATAATCAGCACTGCAAACACGCCGATAATCCCTTTGGCGATTTTGGATAAAAAGCGGATGAGTGTCTCCTCAAAATCGTAGTGGAGCCGTTTGCCTAAGAACTGAAATAAAATAGAGGTGGTAGACATGGAGTTCATCAACCCCCAAGCGATGATGACTACTAAGCTAATCCTCAGGCAGGTTACAATCACCAGCATCAGTGAATCAGAAAGAGGTAAATTGATGAGGGCGAAAAAAATGCCCAGTATGATAATCAGCGCCTTAATGGGACGATGAAATGCCTCTAAAATGATGTCGTCTACTTGTGTTTTGGTTTTTTGGACGATTTTATGGAGCAGTGGATAAAAGACCTTACTATATAAAAAGCGCAGTCCAAAGAAGACGAAAAATATCACAACGGAAATGCCCAGATGAATAAAAAATGGGATGTTTTGAACAAAAAAATTTCCGATTTCACTAAATATATTCATGCAGCAAACCCCTTACTTTCAAAATGGTTCCCCTTCATTATATATGATAATCAAAAATAAGGAAATATTTCTCCGATGTTTGTAGTGATTCCCAGAATGATAGAAATTCAAAATGAGGAAAAATAGAGTGCGTTGGGTATGGGAT
>CAJJPW010000359.1 GCA_905193725.1 uncultured Eubacteriales bacterium | reverse complement strand
CATTGAAATATTTACCATTTCATAGCTCCTTCCTAATCGGCTCCATCGGGCGAATGCTTCTCCCTATGGATAAGAAATTCTCTTGGTTCACTTTACACAGTTTATTTGATATTTTCTCCCAAAATTACCGTATTTAATAATCAGTATATTATTTTTTTAAGTAAAATGTCAAATTTTATGATATGATAAGATTGAGATGATAATGGGAGGATATAGATAGAATGCATAAAGGGCATAGAGAGAGAATCAAAAATCGGTTTTTAACTTCTGGCTTGGAATCATTTCCTGAACATGAAATTTTAGAGTTAATGCTCACTTTTGCTATTCCACAAAAGGATGTGAATCCTCTAGCCCATACTTTAATCAATACTTTTGGTTCTTTTACCAATGTGCTCAAGGCCGATTATTCTGACTTGGTGAAAGTAGAGGGCATTGGCGCTCACAGTGCCACTTTAATTAAGCTCTTTGCTGAAGTATCCCATTACTTTTGACCAAATCTATGTCCATGCCCCAAAAACGCATCCGCTCCATCAAGGAGGCAGGCGAGTTCGCCACAAAAATCCTCTTCAATAAACCCTACGAGATGCTCTACATGATCTGTCTGGACATGAATTTATCCCTCATCCATTACGAGTGCATCTCTGAAGGCACTTTGGATTCCACCCCAATTTATCCTAGAAAAGTAGTCTCTACTGCTCTCAAACACAATGCCGCTCACATTATTATCACCCATAACCATCCTGGTGGCAGCATTCAACCCTCGCAATCAGATATCGATGCCACCAATTCCATTATCACCGCATTGGATTCTATTGACGTGAATCTGATTGATCATATTATAGTGGGTTCTCATTCCTTTTACAGCTTTGCAGCACAAAATAAGCTAAAGCAGAACTTATCCCCAGAAGAGGCCTATGCTGCCCAATACATCAATTGGAAAGACGAGTAAATATTATCCACATTTTATCCACATTATCTTAGGTGTACTCTTGACCTTTGCAGATTTTTTATACCCTAATGTAAAATGAATATGAGTTATAATTGTGGATAACTTGTGTATAACATGCCCATAATCCACCTTTTTCAGTGGATTTATCCACAATTTTACATAGTATATACAGTATTCATCCCACAATTTCCTTAAAATCTGCAATCTAAAAATATCCACAATTTTTTAAATTCTGTGGATATCTTTTACGGCGCTCTTTCAAGTTTTTGCACAATTTATTAAAAATAATTTCCACGGCATTAAAATTCTGGTATAATAAGATGAGAATTTTGGAAAATAGATTATCGCATAGGGGAGGATACTATGGCAATTGAATTTTTTCATATTCGTGAAAACGACGATCAGCTTGTAGAGCAACTTATCGACTTAGAAGCGACTTCCTTTGGAGATAAAGGGCTACAGTCCTGGGAAATTTTATCGCTCATCCGATATGCCAGAGTCTATGTAGCGGCAGAGTATGACGAGCTCCTGGGATACGTTTACTTTATCAAATGCTTTGACGATCCTTCCAAGGCAGTGCTCCAAACTGTGAGCATCAAACCTTCGGAATCCGGGAGAAATGTGGGGGTTTCTTTGATCATCAGCGCCCTTTCCGATCTGCGGGAATCGGGGATCCACAGAGCTGAAGTGTGCGTAGACCCGACCAATTATAAGGCATTAAAAATTTATCGGGAGCAATTGGGCTTTAGCGTAGTAGAATCTACCAAATTCGAGCCCGACCCAGACAGTGAGATGCTCATCTTGCAGAAAAACCTCTAGTTTATGTGTTTTTCTGCTCAAGTTTTAGTCAGAATCTCAATCTAAAAATAGTTAGTTACTTGTGTGTTTGGCCAATATCTTTTGGATATTGGCTTTCTCTATTTCAAGTTAAAATACCTTCTACTCAGCTAACATCAACGTAGCGCACCTGCTGCATTCTTTACATCATTTTTCGTGTTAATAAAGCTCCCTGCTGAAATCAGTCTTAAACCATATTGCTTGATTTGCGGTATTTTACCGGCTTCTACTGTACGTATTTTGGTACAGCTTTTTTCAATTCCTCTTCTTGTTTTTTGCTGTTACACCACTTTTGATGTATATTCCGGCCTTTTCATAAATAAAGAGAACCTTATTTGATATGCACCCCAAAAGTTAGAGACAGATGGAGGT
>CAJJPW010000358.1 GCA_905193725.1 uncultured Eubacteriales bacterium | reverse complement strand
TATATTTTTTTAAAATTGTTTTTGTTCTTTATGTCTGGCTACCACGGATTCATAGTCAAACATCTCGTCCATCTCGATCAGTTCATTGACCATAAATGCCCGAATATAGTCTGCATCCTTGGAGATAGAGTGGATGTAGTAGCCATTTTTTAGATAAAAGGCCACAGAAGAGCGCATCTTGCTGGCGGTATGCAGTGTGATGGCGTGGACGCCTAAGTTCAGGCATTCTAGACGCACCTTTTCCAGCAGCAGCCCTCCAAGTCCTAGGCCATGTGCGGCATCTGACACGGCAAATCTGCTTAAATAGGCGATGTGCTCGTCTAGCAGTGTAAAGCGTACGCTGCCTACAATTTCACCATCTAATACGCACAAATAGACGTATTTATTTGCTATGTCCCTCAGCACATCTTCCAAGGTCTCGTGTAGGGCGGCGATTTTTTCCTTTTTCCTCACGGCTTGGGCGTAACGCTCAAAGGCCTCTTTGGTAATGCGCAAAATCTCTGGTGCATCTTGGGGCGTTGCCTTGCGCAAAGTAATACTCTCCATTTTATATATGCGCCCCCATTAGCAAGGCCATCACTGCCTTTTGTACGTGAAGCCGATTTTCCGCCTCATCGAAAACAGCGCTCTGTTTGCCGTCGATCACTTCAGCAGCAACTTCTTCTCCCCGATGAGCCGGTAGACAGTGGAGGAAAATGGCGGATTCTTTGGCATGAGACATTAACTCAGCATTGACCTGATAAGCCAAGAAATGCTTGGACTTTTCCTCAAACTCGCTCTCCTGCCCCATAGAGGCCCACACGTCGGTGTAGACGGCATCGGCATTTTCTACTGCCTCCACTGGGTCGTTGGTGACCACTACTTTTGCACCGCTGAGGGAGCTAAATTGTTTACAGCTTTCCACTACATGTGCCATGGGCTCATACCTTTGGGGAGAAGCGATGCTCACATCAATGCCCAGCTTAGAGCAGATAATCATCAGAGAGTGGGCCACGTTATTGCCATCTCCCACATAAGCCAACTTGAGGCCGTCTAACGTTCCCTTATGCTCGTACAGTGTGAGAATATCCGCCAGGGCCTGACAGGGATGGTATTCGTCCGTCAAACCGTTGATGACGGGAATGGTGCCGTACTTTGCCAGATCTTCCACATCCTGTTGTGCAAAGGTGCGGATCATAATGCCGTCTACCATGCGGGAGAGCACTTGGGCGGTATCGGCAATGGTCTCGCCCCGTCCTAGCTGGATATCATTGGAGCTTAGAAAGAGGGAATCTCCTCCCAGCTCAGCCATGCCAACCTCAAAGGATACCCGGGTTCTAGTAGAGGATTTGGAAAAGATCATGGCCAGATGCTTGCCGCGAAGCAGGTAATGGGGCATGCCCACTCGCTTTTGCGTCTTTAGCTTTAATCCTAAACTCAAAATGGCTAAGATGTCTTTATCAGAGTAATCTTTGAGTGTGAGCAGATGTTTTTGGGTAAATGGTGTACCCGACTTATAAGTTAATAGATCCATAAGAGAAACCTCCTAAAATATTTCAAAAACGAGTTTCCCCAGGGGGAAGCTGGGGAAACAGAATCTCGACCATATTTTTTATTATGAAACCTATCGATAGGGTTGTCAAATACTAATTTAACTTCTGAGGCCTATTTGTTCAGAAAGCTTTAGCGCTATTGGAAATTGGCAAGCACCTGATGCAAATGAGCCATGAGATCATCGATCTCATCAGTGGTGATGGTATACGGAGGCAAGAAGCGCAAACAGTTTCCACCGGCTGTACCGATGACAATGCCCTGAGCCAGCAGTGCCTGTAGCACTCCTTTGCAGCTGACAGATTCGTCTAACTGGGCCGCTATCATCAACCCCATGCCACGCACATCTAGTATGGCAGGATGACTTGCCTGTAACTCTTTGAGACGCCGCATAAAATACTCGCCCAATTGCCTCACTTGCTGGAGCCGCTGGGGCGTAAGCCAGTTTAGCATGTACAAACCCGCTGTAGTAGCCAGTGGGTTGCCACCAAAGGTGGAGCCGTGATCTGCCGGCTGAAAAGCGCTGGCGACTTTTTCTGTAGCTAAAAATGCGCCAATGGGCACGCCGCCTCCCAGTGCCTTTGCCATCACTGTAATATCCGGTTGGACGCCGTAATTCATGTAGGCTAGAAACTCCCCTGAG